>CBDUSZ010000235.1:0-5099 GCA_965370015.1 uncultured bacterium
ATTGGTGACACGCTCGTTACCCATGGCAAGGGCGATTTCGCTGAGTGGTAATTTGTGGACCTGCAGATTTTCTTCTGGAATCTCTCCGCCACGGCGCTCATCGGCTAAAATCACTCCGTCCTTTTTCATCAACGGCAGCGATATTTCCAGCGCGGGCTGATCGAGCAGTAGCAGAAAATCGAGTTCTGACAATAATGGAAAGTCTATGTCGTCCTTGCTGATAACCAGGTCAGCACGGCTGATTCCACCACGCGAGGTCGGCTCATAGCTTTGTGAGCGGGCAACTTTAAATCCCTGTGTATTCAATGCGTCGGCCAGCAATTTAGCGCTCAGCTGCAAGCCCTGACCGCCTGTTCCGCCAAACCGAATTTCAAAATTATCCATGTTTCGCTCCAGCACGGATTTTTGCCGCATGATGTCGGTAGGTATCGCCGTATTCGGCTCGATCGGTCTGGTTCAAAATTCCAGTTGGCAGCGTAGTCGCGCGAAACGGCTCGTCAACGATGTTACCATTTTCGCTGCCGTACGAAGACGGGCGCATCTTGCTCTTCTGGCTGAGGATCATTTCGGCTGACTCGCCCAGATTATTTTTACGCCCAAACACTTCGGTGCAATCTGATAGCACTTCAACAAAAGAGAAACCCTTATGCACGAGAGCCTCGCGTAACAGATCCTTCAGCGCAGGCGTGTGCACGGTGACTTCCCGTCCGACAAAACTGGCACCGGCGGCAATCGCCAGATCGCAGGCATTAAACACCGGCTCGATGCTGCCAGATGGCGTGGTTGTGGTATACCGGGTCAGCGATGTAGTAGGCGATGCCTGGCCACCTGTCATACCATACACTTCATTATTTAGCATCATGCAGGTCAGGTTCAGATTACGCCGACAGGCGTGAATTAAATGATTACCACCGATCGCCAGGCTGTCCCCGTCGCCGGTAATCACAATCACGTTCAGATCAGGTCTTGCCAACGCCAGTCCGGTAGCATAGGTCAGCGGGCGCCCGTGGGTAGTATGAAACGTATTGGCATCAATATAGGCACCGAGGCGGCCGGAACAACCAATGCCTGACACGATTGCCAGATTATCTTTATCGATATCGAGCTCATAAATCGCCCACAACAACGCACGCATGGCAATGCCGTGGCCGCAGCCGGGACACAGGAAGTGCGGGAACATATCGAGACGCAGGTAATCGCGAATATTGAAACTATCGGTGCTACTGAGACTATCCATTATTGACCAGCCCATTGATTTTTTCTTCGATTTCTGTCGGTTCGATAGGCTCACCATCCACTCTATTTAATCCAACAATAGTCTTGCTATCGACGCACAGGCGCTGGACTTCTAAAATCATCTGTCCAGCATTCAATTCCGGCACGAGCACAATTTTAGCCGCAGACACCGCCTTTATTAGCGCGGCCCCGGGGAAAGGCCACAATGTAATGGGACGAAACAGGCCAACCTTCAAACCCTTGCCGCGCAAGGTCTTTAGCGCACGGCGGGCGGCACGGGCAGAAATACCAATAGCACAGATAACCACGTCGGCGTCATCACATTCAATCGCTTCCCAGGATTCATAAATAGCCTGGTGCATTTCCATTTTTGCGGACATGCGTTTGCTCATACGATCAACCTGTTCAGGTATCTGCGTCGGGAACCCGTCCTGCCAGTGGGTCAGGCCCGTGGTGTGGGTACGGTATCCATCGCCGGGTCGGGGCATAGGTGGAACCAGGTCTTCTGTGTCACCATATGGCAGGAAGTCCTGCGCCGAACCCTCGGCAAATTTGCGTGTTTTCAGTTCGATCGAACCAGGCTCTGGTATCTCTACGGCTTCAACCAGGTGTCCTAACACCTCGTCGTATAAAATTATAACGGGGACGCGCAGGGATTCGCTGAGGTTAAAAGCGCGAATAGTCTCGCTGAATATTTCCGGTACCGAGTCCGGGCTCAAGACGATGACCTGGTGATCACCGTGGGTTCCCCAGCGAGCCTGCATGATATCGCCCTGGGAGGGGCGTGTCGGCATACCGGTGGATGGGCCGCCACGCATTACATTGGCAATCACACAGGGAATTTCCGCACCCGCTGCATAACCAATATTTTCCTGTTTAAGCGAAAAGCCAGGTCCGCTAGTAGCCGTCATCGATTTTATGCCACCCATGGATGCACCGATGACTGCTCCCATGGAAGCAATCTCATCCTCCATTTGAATGAACGTGCCATCATTTTTTGGCAACTCGATAGACATCCTCTCGGCAATTTCCGAAGATGGGGTAATCGGATAACCGGCAAAAAATTTACAGCCAGCAGCGATGGCGCCCAGTGCGCATGCGTGGTTGCCCTGGATGTCTTTGTGGGTTTGTTTGCTTTGCATTTACACGCTCACCGCTACTTGAGTTATTTTCTTCACATCTATTGCGAAATCCGGGCATAGCCACTCGCAAATGCGGCACCCTGTACAGGCATCTGGGTCAGCCAGTTCGACCTTCTGTTGCGCATTTAAAATTAGGCAGCGTTCCGGGCAAACCTTAACGCAGATATCGCAGCCCTTGCACCACTCCAGTGTGAGTATCAATTCAAATTCTTCGTCGACGGGCTGCGGGGCGATGTGTGGTGTAACCTCCAGAGCCTGTTTTGACGCCTTGCCTGGCTTGCGGGACTGTTCCACCCATTGGCGGCCAGCCTCGAAGGCCTGTAGATTGAGGTCCACGGTTTTTGCTGGCACCATCTCGCTGATGACGTTGCGCCAGAGCTCGACAGGAAAGTCTAAAATAGACGACAGGGTACCGAGTAGAACCGTATTGGAAACCCGGTAATTACCAATTTCTGTCGCCATAGCGGTAGCATCCAGCGCATAACCGTCGTGCAGATTTTCCAGAATCTCACCCGGTAGCTGGGTACTGTAACTCGACTGCGCACCACGCTTGCGATCCAGGCAGGCGAACGGAGGCACAATATGCTGTGTATCCGCAATCAGTGTTCCGCTGTTCTTGTTCAGGTGGTTTAGCCAACGCAGGCCCTCGGCCCATTCCAAAGCTAGCAGGATGTCGGACTTGCCCCTGGGGATCGTCGGCGACCAGACCCTGGAGCCAAAGCGTATGTGGGAGAACACGGTTCCACCACGCTTGGCCATACCATGAACCTCGCTTTGTTTAACGCTGTAGCCCTGTTGTTGGCATACGCTCGCCAGCACCTTGGACACCATAATAACGCCCTGCCCGCCGACGCCGACTATCAGCACATTCTTTACATCGTCCCCGGCCCTGCCCGCAGCACCAGGTTCACTCTTTTCGATCACTTTCATTAACTTGTTATTACCTGCTTATTATTGCGAAACGGCGACAATGCTGTTAGTCGAACAGACCTGGGCGCACATGGAACAACCGATACAGGCATCGGGATTGATTTCCACCTTGTGATGGCCGTCGTACCATTCATCGCTCCATACCAAAGCCGGGCAGCCGAGGTTCATACAGGACTGGCACGCGGTGCATTTATCAGCGCGCACCATCATCGTTTCACCACGAATTTTGACCGGGTCAAGAACACAGGGGCGATCAGAAATCACCACCGAAACGCCCTTGAATTCGGTAGCTTCGCGGAAGGTTTGCAGCATCGCCCCGAGGTCGTAAGAATCGGCGCGCTTAATCCATTTCACGCCGATTGCTTCAAACAAGGCCTGAAAGTCGATACGGTGAGTTTCATCACCCGATAGATTGCGACCCGTTGCTGCATGGTTCTGACCGCCGGTCATCGCGGTGATATGATTATCGAGCAAGATAATGGTGATATTTACATCGTTGTAGACAGCATCGATCAGCGCCGGTATACCGGAATGCAGCATGGTAGAGTCACCGATGGTTGCGACTATCGGGCGGGTTTGACCTCCAGCCTTGGCCATTCCGATGGCGTTGCCGATACTCGAGCCCATGGATACGCAGGTGTCGATGGAACTTAACGGTCTAACCGCGGCCAGGGTATAACAGCCGATATCACCAGCCACGCGGGCATCCAGATTGCGCAGGGACATATAACTGGAAATATGCGGACACCCGGCACACAGTACAGGGGGTCGCGGTGGCGCGTAAACTTCCCAGTCCGGCGCGTCTGCTTCCGCTTCGAGTACGCCGGCACGGACGAAGGAATCACGCACCGATTCGGGTGAAAACTCTCCCATGCGAGAGAAGAACGCCTTGCCTTCAACTTCTACACCCAGGGCTAGAATTTCTTTTTCTATGATCGGCTCGAGTTCTTCGACAATAAAAAGCCGGTCAACAGAAGCGGCAAACTTTTTAATTATTTCATCTGGTAGCGGATAGGAACAACCCAGTTTCAGCACACTGGCCTCGGGCAGTACTTCTTTTACGTAGGTGTAAGCCGTGGACAATGTTACTACCCCGATCTCGGAGCTACCTTTTTCCCACCGGGTCAAATCAGAAGTGTTAAGAAATACCTTGAAATCATTTTCGCGCTTGATCAACTTTGGATGGCTAGTGCGCGCATTATTCGGAATCATTACATTCTTCGCAGGATCATCGAGGAAATCCTTCATCGGTACATTGTCGCGCTCGCTGACATTAACAACCGAACGAGTATGGGATAGACGCGTGGTGCCACGTACCATGATCGGGCTATCAAAACGCTCGCTTAAATCGAAAGCGAGTTTGGTGTAATCGAGCGCTTCCTGCGCGTCACTGGGTTCTAACGTCGGCGTCATAGCCATGCGGCTATAGAGTCGCGAATCCTGTTCGTTTTGTGAACTGTGAATGCCCGGATCATCGCAAACCACTAGAACTAGCCCGGCGTTTACACCGATATAAGTCATCGACATAAAGGCGTCAGAGGCCACGTTCAGACCGACATGTTTCATCGAGGTTAGCGCACGCGCGCCCGCAAACGAGGCGCCGATCGCCACATCGAAGGCAACTTTTTCATTAGTAGACCACTGAGCGGTCAGATCTTCCCTGGGATAGAGAGCCAGGTTCTCCATGATTTCGGTACTCGGCGTCCCCGGGTAGGCAGCCCCTACCCTGACACCGGCCTCCCAGGCACCACGGGCTATTGCCTCGTTGCCCGTCATCGGACGTTGGTCACT
>CBDUSZ010000236.1:0-5090 GCA_965370015.1 uncultured bacterium
GCCTTCTGCGAAGGCCATTTTGATAAAATGGCGCGGTTTAAAAATAAATTGGATTGTTTATTGTTTTACTGCCTATAAACAGGATATTATTATTTGATAACAAAGATTTAAATACGCATCCATGCGTGTATAAATACGGTAACTCGGGCGAAAATAAAGGAATGCTGGCGCATTCGCACTGCGTGCCTTAATTTTCGCGCCTCGCAAGGACGGTTAACTGCGTTAACGCACGATGTGCCGTCTTGCTCTGCCCTCGTTACCGAGCTTCGCCCTGGCGAAGCTGACCGACCCATCCGTGGGTCGTTGGAAAAAGCCGCGAAGCGGCTAAAAAGAAAAGTGGAAATTGTGCGTGCACAATTTTTTAGGACAGTAACATTATAAGGAGATTCCGCGTATCAAGCGCAAGAACCCCAGAACCAGAAATCTGTTGAAATTAACCGAACACGATAAGGCGATTCGGTTACTCGAATCAGATCGTGCATTTCTTAAGGACTTATCTCGAGTCGGAATTATCGATGCCGACATCGCGAGTCATCATCACTATTCACATTTAAAGAATGGATCAGAGCGCTCGCTCAATCGCCTGGAACAGGCCGGATTAATTCGCTCGAAAATCGTCGTACAAAATAATCGAACCTATAAAACTTATACCTTCGCCTCGAAGGAAATCGCCCGCGCCTGGGGTGGCAATATCCCGACCATCGGCTCGCGCCGAATGGACTATCACGAACTGGTCACCAGCAGGCTTTATTTTCAGTTAGACAAGCCCGGTGATTTTCGAATCGCCAGTCACTTTTCAAGTAGCGATCATTTGATCTGTGGAGACACCATGCCCGATGCGATCTATACCAATACCGAGGGTGAGATTGTTTTTGTCGAAGCCGACTCGGGTCATTATTCGAAAACCCAGATTCTAAAAAAAATGCGCCAATGGCAGCACTTTAAACAAGTGTGGGGCCAACCGATGAAACCATCCTGCCGCGTGATCGCGTCACAAAATGTATCCGTATTTACTATTTAAGGGTTATAGCCATGACAAAGATTATCGCGGTTACCAACTCTGTCGTGAGGGGGCGTAATGGCCCTGGATAATTTTGCACGCTATGCGATCGGTAAGAAAGCCGAGACCAACCAGAAGTTGGCTGAAAATCCTCCTGATACAACCGATGCTAATCCTTCAAATCTATCAGGCGAAAATAATAAACCCTTAATCGAAAGTCAGGCCGATAAGGATGCGCTGGTATTGATGGTTGACCAGATCGACCCAGACCTGGATCAACCACGTTCCGAGTTTCTCGAAATAGCGGAGCGGGCGGCATCGATCAGGGAACATACGCTTTTGATGCCGATTGTGGTCAGGCCGCATCCTACGATGAGTAATCGATTTATCATCATCGATGGCGAATGTCGCTGGCGCGCCCATAAGGAAATCCTGATGCCCGAAGATCCGATTCACTATTCGACGATCAAGGCATCATTGCGCGATATTTCGACCGAACCAGGCGATGTGCTGATCGTGCAATTGATTGCCAATATTCAACGCGATGATTTGAAACCGCTTGAAGCGGCCCAGGCGCTGGATAATATTAAACAGGCCAAACAGATTAACAATAAGGCGCTGGCAAAACTGGTACATAAATCCGAGTCGCAAATATCACGCATACTGAAATTGCTCAAACTCTCGGATGAAGACAAGGCAAGAATTGCGAGAGGTGAATTATCGGCTCGCGATGTACAGCGAGAGAAGGGCATAGCGGCAGCGTCAGGAACTTCCGCAGCCGCTCAATCAAAGTCACGGCAATCGAAATTATCCATATCGATGCATGCCGCGGAGTCTCTGGCGGGGCTGTTGAAACATCTGGCGCAGTCCCATGAATTGGCTGAGATTGATCTGGGTAAAAGCAGCAAGAAAGATTTGATCGCGATACTCGAAACGCGCACGGCGGAAATTTTGGGAACGATTAAGCAGTGAAGCTAAAGCAGTCAATCACACCGGCGAAGGAGGGCGTGTTAGTCGCGCTGGCGAAATTAAAATATGCGACGGTACCGCAGGTTGCATATTGGTCGAGCCCGGATCGGCATCACTCGCGTACCTACGCATTGCTCACCTCGTTAATCGGCCTGGGGCTAGTCAAACGACACGATGTCCTGCAACCGCATATTTTCTCGCTCAGCCGGGAAGGCTTTCGAGTCATTGGCGAGCGCCCACCGCAGGGATCTCGACAGGAATCCTGGTCGGTATTGACGCACCAGTGCCATGCCAATGAAGCCGAAATCAGACTCAGGGATCACTATGAGGATTTTGAGTTTCTGCCCAATACGGCTTTGTACCGAATGGGATTGAACCCGGCCATTGCCGAACACGCCGGCAAGAGCGATGACCATTTAATTTATGTATTAGTCGATGACTACAATATGCAATCCGAGCGACTGAGTCGCGTCAAGTATCGAAGTCATAAACCTAAACCCGCCTATTTCGATCTGAGCAGGCCGATACCCAACTGGTCGAGTGTCGCCTCTTTATTCGTCTGCGCGATTACTTCCGAGACGCAATATGAGTTACACAAGGCCTATTTAATAAAACATAAACTAGAGTTAGCCATGTTAAAAATCGAGGCGCTTTGGTGATTGTTTTCATCTACCTTTGCCTGATCACGATCACCATCGATAGTGTGATATTGGCGGTGACTGTGACAGCGTATTTCTATTCGTTAACGGTGGTAACGCTGATCGTCGCTGTCGTTTTAGTTATCTATCGGCGGTCTCGTCTTGCTACCTTACCGCGCCTTGAAGGCTGGCAACTTGGTCAGGCGCTCGATTTGTCTAAGGCGAAACCCCAGGCGGTTGATAATGCAGTCATCACCCGGGAGGCGATCAATCTGGGGATTCTGGCGCTTGGCGGTCCTGGTTCGGGCAAGACCGAATCCATTGCGTTGTCATTGTTTTATTCCTTTCCGGATAGCTTTCCAGGCTCTGGTCTTGCCTTTTTTGAAGGCAAGGGCGATATCGACATTTACAAGAAAGCCTGCGCTAGCGGTCGCAAGCCAGACTGGTTTTTCTCTACCGAACTGCCGGGCTCGGATACGATTAATTTGATGGAGGGCAGGGCGCTCGATGTCGAAGACAGGCTATCACGCATCTTGATCAGTGAGACTAGTAGCACATCGTTTTATTCCGATTTACAGCGCAGTATTTTGAAGTTTGTGATACCGGTTATCAAGGGGCTGGATGAACCGGTTTGTTTGCGCGACCTGTACGTGCTGTTAACCAATGCCGATGCGCAGACCGAGGTTCTTTTACGCGCCCGCGCGAGCGGCATCGATCAAACCATGGTGTCTTTGTTTGAACAGTGGTTGCTGACCAGGGCCGAGAAACGACATCAGGAATTATCGGGATTACTCAATCGCCTGATGGAATACTGTGCCGGTGAAACCAATGATCGAATCAATGCTTATCAGCCCGACATATCCATTTCAGAGGTGGTTCAAAATAACCAGTTTGTTTATTTCCATTTACCGCTGTCGGAGTACTCGCGTAGTGTCGCCATAGCCATTGTTGAAATGTTCGGCATTGAAGCCAGGCGTCGACAGTTATCGGGTCCCGAGCAATACCAGATGTTTCCGCTGTTGCTGGATGATTGGGGATCGTTTTTCCATAGTAACTTTGGACCCATATCGGCGCGTTGCCGCTCGGCACTGATGCCGCTGATATTTTCATTTCAATCGTTGGCGCAAATCAAATCGGTTTCCGATAATTTTGCGCGCGAGCTCGATGATAATCTGGCGACCAAAATCATACTGCGAGTCAACGGCGAGGATACGGCTCGGTTTGCGATCAATCTGCTCGGTGAGCACACGACTCTGCAGGTCGGGACCTCGCAATTGGGCGACCGGGAAGGAACTAGCCTGGGGCTGTCGAAAGAGGCATTGATAACCGCACGAGATTTACGCCAACTACGCCCCGGTGAGTGTTTTATTTCAACGGTGATTAATTTTGAAGACACCACTCGCAATCCGATCTGGAAATTGCGCATACCGCGCGCGCAATACTCATCTGAAGATGTAGCCGCTATCTCAATGCCCGCCGAGCGTGAATATAGCAACAGCGATGGATTGAATCTATGGAGTAAATATATGGATCCAGCCAGCATTACGGCATTCACCATGCCGTTTGACGAGCAGCCTGCCAGTGAAACGGAGTTCAGGGTAATGGAATTATGATCACCTGGCATCGTGTCTGGCCCTTATTATTATTGCCTTATGTGCTGATATTTCTGATCGGACTGTTTCCTTTCATCCGCGAGGGCATGCTTAACCATATCCTGATACCTGTATTACCTTATCAGGCTGCCGTTGATCTCGTTAACTGGTATCGCGGCGCATCGCAACTGGACGAATTGCTATTGCATTTAGTCTTAAGCCTTAACCTTGGCACCTTGCTTTATCCATCGTTCTATCTAATCGGTGCCTTGTTTATTTTCATTACCAACAGCATCGCCAAAGCACAAATCAATTCACTTAACCAACCCTAGGGACATACTCATGAAATCTACTATTTTTATTGCCGTTTTTATTTCGATCTTATTCTTTGATCCATTGTTTGCGGCCAATAGCAGCCTCGATTTACCCAGCTGGGCAAACTCGGGCAATCTTGAAAACGAGCTATCGTCCACCGGCCAAAATGTGGCTGGCGTCATATCGATGATCGTCGCTTTACTCGCTATCGCCGGGATGTTGGTGGGCGCAGGCTTCTTTACTGTCGGTAATCCCGAGCGAGGTAAAACCTACCTGTTTGGTGGAGTAACCGGGCTGGTGCTCGCGGGGTCGGTTTATGGCATAGCCGCGTTGTTTATCAACTGATTTTTATCAACTAACGCGATGACCGCTTTTAACCAACGATTGCGCCCCAAAAGAGTGTTTGGCTTGCCGATTTATACCCTGTTATTACTGGTGTTATCGCTGCCTTTTCTGGTGCTTGGCATAATCGTGCAAGTTATCTTTTTGAAGATACTTTTATGTTTTGCCGCAGGGGTCTGCTTCCTGGGCGGGCTCGTTTTTCTGGTTGTCGGGCCGGTGATCGTGCGCATTTAC
>CBDUSZ010000237.1:0-5089 GCA_965370015.1 uncultured bacterium
ATGACTTGATTATTTGTTCAATTGTGATGTCTGCAATTTTTTAGTTTTTCTATCTACTTCCTCTGCGGGTTTTATTTTATTTTGGGCTTTTCCGCATAAAATTGCGACTCACTATTAGGCACTAATTTAACGGATAGATTTTTGAATGCAAGCATAGTGTGAACTGCGTCACATTAAGAATAGTAGAATTTACATTAAGTAAGTGAGCTAATATACTGAAAACAAATATTAATAAATAGAAGAATAAAAATGTAAAAAAAATGTAAAAAGTTCTGTTTTTTTTCAAAAATCGACTAAACTGCGTTAAAAGCGCCGTTGAAGTAGTTGATTCTTAGATAGTTATTAAAAATAAAGTCCGGAAATATCACAAGTTTAGCTCGTTTTACACATCTCCGATGGTGAAAGCGATTAATGCCGTAAAAGTCGAAAATTAACGGCATTATTCGGCGTGATTTCGCTGTTCAATCCATCTCTTCAATCCATGCCATTTGCACAGCTTCGAGAATTTTTTCATTCGATCTTTCGGGGTCGTCATCGAAATTATCCAGTGCACAAATCCATGCGTGCAAATCTGTAAAGCGAACGTATTGGGGATCAACTTCAGTGTGAAGTTCGGATAATTCGATTGCAATTTCCAGTATATCTGCCCATTTCAGACTCATGATCGGATACTCCCTAGTGGTTCTCAGATACCATGTTAATCGTGTATTTTGGAATTTCAATAACCAATGATTCTTCCCCGACCAGTGCCTGGCAACTCAATCTTGATTCCATATCAAGGCCCCAGGCCTTGTCTAGATAATCGTCTTCCTGTTCGCTTGATTCCTCAAGAGAATCGAAACCCTCTCGTATGTGAACATGGCAGGTTGTGCAAGCACACGACTTTTCGCAGGCGTGTTCTATCTCTATACCGCTATTTAACATCGCGTTACACAGACTGATACCCGGTTCGGCATTAATCACTGCTCCTTCTGGGCAGATTTCTTCGTGTGGGAGGATAATTATTTCTGGCATAGTTAGAGTTTTATCTGGTCGATTTGCTTGCCCGTAAGCGCCTGTTTAACACTGGCATTCATACGCCTGGCAACGTAAGTCTCACTTACCGCTTCCATTGCCCTGATTGATTTTTTGAGTTTGTCGGCACAGGCTGTTTGAATATCACTTTGTAGATGATTTCTGACCTGCCTTATTTTCTTTATTTCTGCTTCGCTGAGTAGACTGTCGCCGTCACTCGCGAGAGCGGCATCGATAGCCTCTATTACCCGTTTCGCTTCCACCTGTTGCTCCTTGAGCATACGCGCCGCTATATCATCACGCGCATGAACCATCGACTCTGTTAACATTGTTGCGATTTCACCATCCGTTAAGCCGTAAGAAGGTTTGACGACAATATCGGCGACCACACCACTTTTACTCTCCTCGGCCCTGACCGACATTAAGCCGTCTGCATCCACCTGATAGGTAACTCTAATACGTGCGGCACCGGCAGTCATCGGGGGGAAACCACGCAGTTCGAATCTGGCTAGAGAGCGGCAATCAGAAATCAATTCTCTCTCTCCCTGGACGACATGGATTGACATCGAGGTTTGCCCGTCTTTGTAGGTAGTGAACTCCTGGGCTCTGGTTACTGGAATTGGTGTATTACGTGAGATAATTTTTTCACTCAATCCGCCCATGGTTTCGATGCCCAGGGACAGTGGCAAAACATCCAGCAATAGCATTTCATTGTCAGGCTCATTTCCGGCTAGCACATCGGCCTGTATCGCTGCACCTATCGCCACCACACGATCGGGGTCAAGCGCGGTCATAAGATCGCGCGCAAAAAATTCCCCTACCATTTTATTCACCAACGGTACTCGGGTTGACCCACCAACCATAACAACTTCACTGATATCCTGTTTCGAGATGTTTGCGTCACGTAAAACTCTTCGACAGGGCATCAATGTATTTTTGACTAAAGGCTGAATTAGCATTTCGAACTGAGCTCGATCTATATTACCCTGCCATTGATGATCTCCGTGTTGAATACTAATATGCGCTTTATTCTGGTTCGTCAGTAATTCCTTGGCTGCTCGAGCGGCAATTAATACCTGTCGTGATAATGCTGCATCGATAGACTGGAAATTCGCCTGAGCCAAAATCCATTCTCCGATGGCGTGATCCATGTCATCGCCTCCCAGCGACGAATCACCGCCAGTGGCCAAAACCTCAAACACGCCTTTATTCATGCGTAAAATGGAAATATCGAAGGTACCACCACCCAGGTCGTAAACTGCAATCACGCCGTCATGTTTTTGATCCAGCCCGTAAGCTACTGCTGCTGCGGTCGGTTCATTGAGCAAGCGAAAAACATTTAAATTTGCAAGTCTTGCTGCATCCCGGGTCGCCTGACGCTGCGCGTCGTCAAAATAAGCCGGTACCGTAATTACTACTCCGGCTAATTCATCACCGAGTACTAGCTCTGCCCGCAAAGCCAGGGTTTTTAAAATTTCGGCCGATACTTCGATTGCGCTAATATTGCCAGCAGCAGTCTGAATTCGAGGTACATTTGATTGCCCATTTGCCACGAAGTCGTAAGGCATTGCATCGCCTAGTTGCTTCACGTCTTCGGTACCGCGTCCCATCAAACGTTTAACTGACGATATGCTATTTAACGGATCCACTGCTTGCATCTGTTGTGCAGCTTTTCCAACCAGTTTCTCGTCAGCCCCATAATATACAATTGATGGCAGCAAGTGTTGGTCATTCATGTCAGCCAGTGTATCTACCTGCCCACTGCGAACAGTGGCCACCAGAGAATAGGTGGTACCCAGATCTATACCTGCGGAATAGCGATGCTGATGTGGGGCGGTCGATTGCCCAGGTTCAGATATCTGCAATAACGTCATGCTAGTGCTCTTTAGGGTGTGATAAATACAGGCTCAGCGAGACGCGAAGCCATTGATCGTGCCGATAGTAAGCACATTAGACGAGGTAACCTCGCAGGCAAACGCCCGGTCATAGTCAACATATGCATTAACTGACACCTTCTTCTAACTCAATTTGAAAATCTGCTAGCTGGTCTAAAATTCGCTGAACGAACTGCATTTTTCGGCTACTAAGCCGGGCGGCATCAAGCTCTCCCTGGTCAAAACTGGCAATGAATTCTGATCCGAACTGTTCGGCCTTGAATCGAAGCTTTGCAGCAATTTGCTCGCAGCAACTTAGCGGGTCAGCATCGGAACGACATTCATCAATCTCCTCGCGTAATGAAATCTGCTCCATCAAAAATGCTGTATCAGATGTGGTTTCTGATTCATCGTTTAACTCCAGGCCACTTAACTCAAGCATATAGCGAGCGCGCTTGACAGGACTTGAAAGAATCTCAAATGCTTCATTGATCCAGGACGCCTGTTGCACTGACAGCCGCTTTTCCTGCTCACTGGCGGTTACAAATCGATCAGGGTGGAATATTGCCTGTAAGCGTAGTTGTTCAGAATGTAAATGATTGAGATCAACATCGAACTTGAGCTGCAGGCCGAATAACTCAAAATAGCTTTGCTTTAAATCCAGAGTTTGCATTACGGACGTCTGTACTGTGCAATTTTAAACGGTGAAACTTTCGCCGCAGCCACATTCGTCCTTCGCATTTGGATTTTTAAATTGAAAGCCTTCATTCAGCCCTTCTTTGGCAAAATCGACCTCAGTACCATCGAGAAAAATTAGGCTCTTCGGATCAACTACTACCTTTACCCCCTTAGACTCGAAAACCGAATCATCGCTTTGCAGTTCATCCACAAATTCAATGACATAGGCCATGCCTGAGCAGCCTGTCGTCTTTACGCCGAGTCGTAGGCCAATACCTTTACCACGATTCTGGAGAAATATTTGTACTCGTGCCGCCGCCTTATCTGTTAATTGAATCGCCATCATTAAGTCTCTTTAAACTGCTGCCTGACGTATCGCGGCAGGCAGATTGTTAATTAAATCCTTTAATTTCGATACCAGTGCATCGACTTCCTGCAAGGTATTACTCACACCAAAACTGGCCCGGACTGCGTTCAGTGCCACGCCTTCATCTATACCCATCGCGGTAAGCACATGACTCGCTTTAGTCACTTCACTATGGCATGCTGAACCACTCGCTAGCGCAAACCCGGCACGGTCGAGTTCCATCAACAACGTTTCACCATGGTAGTAGGGTAGAGAAAAATAGGTGGTGTTGGGTAAACGCTCTGCATCGCAACCAAAGATTATCACGCCGGGAATCGCTGCCAGCCTCGACTCAAATAGTTCTCTCAGTTGCAATAAATGATGGCGTTTTTGCTGCATTTCAAGTGCTGCTATCTGCGCCGCCTTGCCCAAACCCACAATCATTGCCACGTTTTCAGTGCCAGCGCGCCGATATTTTTCCTGTGCCCCTCCGCTGATTAATGCCTGCCTGGGTTTTCGATTAACGATTAACGCCCCGATACCCTGCGGACCCTGTAATTTGTGCCCGGACAGTGATAATGCATCAACCCCGAGTTGCTTTATATCAACCGGCAACTTGCCGACGATCTGTGTCGCGTCGGTGTGGGTCAGACAACGATCCGGATCGCACAGTTGCGCCAATTGCTGGACTGGTTGCAACACCCCGGTTTCATTGTTGGCCAGTATAACGGAAAGCACCTCAGGATCATTTTCGCGCAATATTTGCCGCGCTGCTTGCAAATCAACCTGGCCCGAGGAATCAGATTTAAGTCGAATCACCTGATATCCAGACTGTTCTAACTGCAGCAAGGGTTGTAGTACGCTAGGATGCTCTATTTCGCTACTGATGATTGGTCGCGGATCTGCTGGATCGAGATAACCTTTCAGCAATAGATTATTTGCCTCTGAGCCCCCCGAAGTAAAAATCACAGAATCGGCTGAGCAATTTACCAGTCCAGCAACCTGGGTTCGGGCCGTCTCAATCGCCGACCGAGCCAACCTGCCAGCACTGTGCAAACTCGAGGCATTGCCAACCATATTATGCAGATAGGGTAATATCGCCTCGACCACCTCAGGGTGCAAGGGTGAAGTTGCGTTATGATCGAAATAAGTTTGCATAAAAAAATTATAGCAAGTT
>CBDUSZ010000238.1:0-5084 GCA_965370015.1 uncultured bacterium
TTCTCCACCCTTGTCGCCGCCCTCGGGTCCCATGTCTATGATCCAGTCTGCGGTTTTTATGACATGTAAATTATGCTCGATCACAGCAATGGTGTTACCGTGGTCGCGTAATCGGTACAGAACACTGAGTAATTGCTCGATATCATGAAAGTGTAAACCGGTGGTGGGTTCATCCAGAATGTAGAGTGTACTGCCGGTATCGCGTTTCGACAATTCTCGTGCCAGTTTTATACGTTGCGCCTCACCGCCGGACAGCGTGGTTGCATTCTGCCCCAGCGTAATATAGCCCAGGCCAACATCCATCAGCGTATCCAGTTTTCGCTTGAGAACGGGTATAGCACCGAAAAATTTTGCTGCGTCCTCCACTGTCATTTCCAATACCTGATGAATGGTTTTAGCCTTGTAATGGATATCCAGAGTTTCGCGGTTATAGCGTTTACCCTTACAGATATCACAGGTGACATAGACATCGGGCAGAAAATGCATTTCAACCTTTGTCACCCCGTCGCCCTGGCAAGCCTCGCAGCGACCACCCTTGACGTTGAAACTAAAACGCCCCGGTTTGTAGCCACGTGATCTGGATTCCTGGGTACCGGAGAATATTTCTCGAATCGGCGTAAATAATCCGGTATAGGTGGCAGGATTCGAGCGCGGTGTGCGTCCAATAGGACTCTGGTTAATATCTATAACCTTGTCGAATAGTTGAAATCCGCTACAGGATTCGTATTTACCGGCGTTTAAATTGCTGCCATTAATCTCTATCGCTGCAAGCTTATACAGGGTTTCATTGATCAGAGTAGATTTACCCGACCCCGATACTCCGGTGATGCAGGTGAGTAAACCGACAGGTAATTGCAGATTAACGGATTTTAAATTGTTACTACTTGCCTTGTTAATACGGATCAGTTTGTCACGATTGATCGGGGTGCGCTTTGGTGGAATCGCGATATAGCGGGTACCATTTAAATACTGACCGGTAATCGAGTCGGGATTACTGGCAATTTCGGCAGCATTTCCGGTGGCTATAATTTGCCCGCCGTGGACACCGGCTCCGGGTCCGATATCGACAATAAGATCTGCCGCCTGGATAGCATCTTCATCGTGCTCGACGACGATTACGGTATTACCCAGATCGCGCAGGAAAGTCAGGGTTTTTAACAGTCGTGCATTGTCACGCTGATGCAGCCCAATCGACGGTTCGTCGAGTATATACATCACGCCGACGAGTCCGGCGCCGATCTGGCTTGCGAGACGAATACGCTGAGCCTCACCGCCGGACAGCGTCTCGGCGCTTCGACCGAGGGATAAATATTCAAGACCGACATTCACCAGGAAACTCAGGCGTTCACGAATTTCCTTGGTAATTTTTTCAGCAATTTCACCTCTCTTCCCGGGTAGTTCGAGAGCCATGAATAAAGACAGGGCTTCGTCGATGGGCATGCGCGTGATTTTCGAAAGACTGTGACCATCGATGGTGACATGGCGTGCCGCCTCATTCAGGCGCTCCCCAGAACAGGACTGGCATGATTGATTAGATAGAAATTTGGCTAATTCTTCTCGAACTACGCTTGATTCTGTGTCACGGTAACGACGCTTTAAATTGGGTAGAATGCCCTCAAACGGGTGTTTTTGGACGCGTTTGTCGCCGCGTTCATTCAGGTAACTGAACTTAACCGTTTCCGCTGAGCCATTGAGGATGATGTCCTGTATTTTGGGATCTAGCTGATTAAACGGCATTTCAACATCGAATTTGAAATGACCGGCGAGCGATTGCAGCATTTGAAAATAATAACCGTTACGCCGGTCCCAACCTCGAATCGCACCGCCGGCCATACTGAGATCGGGTGATTTAACTACCAGGTTAGGGTCGAAAAATTGCATCGTGCCGATACCGTCACATTCCGGGCAAGCCCCGGCCGGGCTGTTAAATGAAAACAGGCGAGGTTCGAGTTCGGTAATCGAATAGCCACATTCAGGACAGGCAAAATTGGCCGAAAACTTGAGTTCCTGAAAATCGTCCGTGGCATCGATACTGGCAATCGTTGCGATACCATCGGTCAGATGTAGTGTGGTTTCGAAGGATTCGGTAAGGCGCAATTTGAGATCTGGCCTCACCTTGAAACGGTCGACCACCACGTCGATATTATGTTTCTTGTGCAGTTCCAGTCTGGGTGGATCGTCAAGTTCGTAAATTTCGCCGTTAATGCGCGCACGTATAAACCCTTGCCGCCGCAGGTTGTCGAACAATTGCAGGTGCTCACCTTTACGATTCATTACTACTGGCGCGAGTAGCATGAGTCTTTGATTTTGCGCCAGAGCCAGAACCTGATCAACCATCTGGCTAATGGTATTCGCTTCGAGGGTAATATGGTGGGTCGGGCATCGTGGCGTACCGACACGCGCGTATAACAGTCGTAGATAGTCGTAAATTTCAGTGATAGTACCGACTGTTGAGCGTGGATTGTGCGACGTGGTTTTTTGTTCGATCGAAATTGCCGGTGATAATCCTTCTATGTGGTCAAGGTCCGGTTTTTCCATTATCGACAGGAACTGGCGTGCGTAGGTCGACAGAGATTCAACGTATCGACGCTGGCCCTCGGCAAAAATGGTATCAAACGCCAATGAAGATTTTCCAGAACCGGAGAGGCCGGTGAATACGATCAGTTTATCGCGCGGTAAGGTGATATCAATATTTTTGAGGTTGTGCGTCCTGGCGCCTCGGATCGTAATGAATTCCATAGTGGTTTAATATTTCCTCAAAATAGCGATAAACAGGGCCTGCTTAAGTGCAAATAGCGGACCGAGCCAAACAGGCAATTATAGCTTTTCCGGGAAACTATTTCGCGTCTGTTTATGTGATGTTTGTCATTGCTGGGAATTGGTCGATTTCTATCTGTAATATTTTATGTTCTCGCAAAGGCGCAGAGCGCGCAAAGGAAAAACAAAACCCGCTAAGTACATTTATTGAATAATCCGGGTATTTCTTTGCGTGCTCTGCGCCTTTGCCAGAGTCCGTTTTTTAAAGATTTCCTGTTCTCCTGAGAATCATTCATTACTATCCTTAAAGAAGGGCAATCGACTATGTTAGAATCGCGCATTTCTAATAGCATCTGTCTACTTACCGCATGTTAATTACCGAAAAACGGGCTGCATTTTCGCTGTCGTTGGTATACGCCTTTCGCATGTTGGGATTATTTATGATCCTGCCTGTTTTTAGTCTGTATGCCGATGACTTCTCCGGCACAACGCCTCTCTTAACGGGTCTGGCGATAGGTATCTATGGGCTGACCCAGGGCCTGTTTCAGCTGCCATTCGGGTTTTTGTCGGATCGAATCGGTCGAAAAAAAGTCATCGTCGCTGGCCTGTTGATATTTTGCATCGGTAGTATTGTCGCCGCCGAGGCCGATTCGATTTACCAGGTAATTGCCGGGCGCGCATTACAGGGTCTTGGTGCAATAGCCGCCGCAGTGATGGCCCTTGCGGCTGATCTCACGCGGGAAGAAGTCAGACTGCGGGTGATGGCTTTTATCGGCATGTCGATTGGCATGAGCTTCATGATTTCAATGGTGGCTGGACCTATACTGGCAGCCCGTTACGGATTATCGATACTATTCTGGATAACCGCCGGACTCGCGCTGGCTGGTATTGCCATTGTGATTTTTATCACCCCAAACCCGCAGAGCCAGGGGTTTCACCGGGATACACAGTTATCTCTTGGCGATGTCGGCCAGATTCTGAAAAATACCGACTTGCAAAGACTCGATTTAGGCGTGTTTGTACTGCACCTGGTGTTATCGGCAACATTTGTCGTGTTCCCACTGGTTTTGAGGGATAGTTTATTAATCGACGAAGCCTTCCACTGGAAAACCTATCTCCCGGTATTCGCGCTTTCGGTGCTGGGCATGGTGCCCTTGATTATTATCGCCGAGAAGTTTCGCAAGTTAAAAGGTATGTTCCTGCTCGGAATCGCAATTGTCATGCTTGCCGAAGTAGGGCTCGCGCTTTTAAAAAGCTACGACATGGTATTCCTGATGCTGGTGCTCTTTTTTATCGGCTTCAATTTTCTCGAAGCCTCGTTACCATCAATGGTCGCGCGCATCGCTCCTGCAGCGATGAAAGGGACCGCGATGGGGTTGTTTTCCAGTGCGCAGTTTTTAGGCGCATTTTGCGGAGGCGTGATTGGCGGCCTGTTGCTCGCGAGCGAAAACTATGCCAATGGTTTTCTGGTGCTTGCGGGTTTGGTATTAGTCTGGTTACTCGTTGCCGCCTCGATGAAACAACCTAAACTACTGGCATCCAGGATCGTGTCTTTAAAAAATATGGGCGAGGAGTCGGTTAAACAATTTGTTAAACAGGTGTCACTCATTAAAGGCGTGCACGAGGTATCGGTGTATGCAGAAGACCAGGTCGCTTATCTTAAGGTTGAAAAACAGTTCGATGAGCAACCTTTAAATGCCCTGCTCGCAAAGTAAATTAAAATCAATCAAATAGGTGATGCCTGTAGGGCCGAATTCACTCGGCCGACCGTGTTTCATCTGAAGATGGCCGAATGATTTCGGCCCTACGGGGGATGCAATAACATTATGAGACTCGGTTTTTTAAAAGTTTTTAAAAAAAACTGTTGCAATTTGAAACTAATAATGCAATCCTGATATTACAGGCTTACAGCTTGTAAGGATGCAACACAAGGATACTGGGTTCAGCCCAGTTTAATATTCAATAGGACTGAAAAAAATGGAGCTTAATATGAAAGCAATTACCACCCTCGCGGCACTCGCCGCATTCACCTTTTCTTCTCTCACCTTCGCCAGCCCGGTGAATATAAATACTGCGAGTGCTGAGCAAATTGCTGAAGCCTTAAATGGTATTGGTACCGTCAAGGCACAGGCAATCGTCGATTATCGTACCAGTAACGGTTTGTTCAGTAGTGCTGAGCAAATCATCATGGTGCGCGGTATCGGCGATTCAACCTTTGAGAAGAACAAGGTTGATATTTTGATCAAGTAGTTAGTCATCAGGGATGGATGGCCGGCATGGATGCCGGAGAAAATGCCTCCAGGGTGAAAACTTTGTGAGGCATTTTT
>CBDUSZ010000239.1:0-4975 GCA_965370015.1 uncultured bacterium
ACCTGAACGAAGTCAGGAAAAATCTGGCTGCCAATCTTGATCGATCCCCCTTGATCCATAGCTACTGCTATGCATCGTCGGGCGATCGACCAACCTCGTTTGCCATATTTCCCCTGAGCTTCGTTCCCTTCATGCAATATGCGGGCTAGTAATCAGTACAGTTAAATGACTAAATCCGAACACGAAAAAATAATAGTCGGCATGTCCGGTGGTGTCGACTCCGCAGTATCTGCACTGCTACTCAAGCAGCAGGGGTTTGAAGTCGAAGGACTGTTCATGAAAAACTGGGAAGAAGATGATACTGACGAATATTGTTCTGCCACTGTCGATCTGGCAGACGCCCAACAAGTCTGTGACAGGCTCGATATTCCTTTGCACACGGTTAATTTTTCTGCTGAATATTGGGATCGGGTATTCGAGTACTTTTTGCTTGAGTATCGCTCGGGACGCACGCCCAATCCCGATATCATGTGCAATCGCGAAATAAAATTTAAGGCTTTTCTCGAACACGCACAAACACTGGGAGCCCGCCGCATTGCGACTGGTCACTACGTACGTTCGCGCAAGCAAAAAGATGAAATACAATTACTCAAAGGCTGTGATGCGGACAAGGATCAGTCTTATTTTTTATACGCCTTAAACCAGCAGCAGATTTCCCATGCGCTATTTCCGATCGGTGAACTGGAAAAAGGAAAAGTCAGGAGTCTTGCCGAAAAACATAAATTTTCAGTTTTCGATAAAAAAGACAGCACCGGTATCTGTTTTATTGGAGAACGTAAGTTCAAGGATTTTTTACAGCGTTTTATACCCGCGCAACCCGGTATTATTGAATCAATCGATGGTGAGCAGCTCGGCGAACACAGTGGTTTGATGTATTACACCATAGGTCAAAGACAGGGGCTGGGTATTGGTGGCACAACTCGCGGTAGCGATTCACCCTGGTACGTAGTAGAAAAGCAACTCGCGACAAATATACTGGTGGTCGCACAGGGGCACCATCATCCCCTGCTATATAATTCCACCTGCACCATTGGTGATTTACATTGGATAAGCCGGCCAGAAATAGACCTTCCCTATGCGTGTCGTGCGAAGATTCGATACAGGCAACAAGACCAGGTATGCAATATCATTAGTATCGACAACTCTACCGCAACAGTTGAATTCGAAACCCCGCAGCGTGCGATAACACCGGGTCAGGCGCTGGTATTTTATCAACACGACATATGCCTGGGTGGGGGTACTATTGAAACCGCGTTTAATAGTTAATCTCCAGGCTGCCCCGGCTCAATTGATGAAACGATATCCCCCCGTTAAACCCACAACGCCGGTTCGACATGCGGTATATATCTCACACATCTGAATCACCTGGAATTAATCAGAGGCTCCCTAATGATGACAATCGAAAACCAAACTCTGGCACTGGCAGGTATATTTCAGTCAGCTGCGCTAATCGAACAACTTGCCACCGGGGGAAAACTCAACCAGGCCGCTTTTGATTGTAGCTTCGACAGTTTGTTTACCTTCGACGCACCCACCGCAATGGATGTTTTTGGTAATCTGTCCGGACTTACCCGTGGTCTTAAAGTGCTCTCCCTGTATTTGAGTGATGAAAATCATGACTCCGGCAAAAACCTGGCTTATTACGTCCTGTCCATGCTTAAACTTTCGTCGAGACTGAAGCGTGATGAAAAATTAGCTACCTCGATACAGCGTAAATTACAAAAAGTCGAGACTCAGTTTAAAGATTTTGAACTGAGCCGTCACAGTATTGTCAGCCAAATTGATGGGGTGTATCAAAGTACCATCAGTACCGTCAAACCACAGGTTATAGTACAGGGTGAGCAGGCCTATCTCACAAACCCGGACACTGCGGGTAAAATCCGCACCCTGTTGTTGGCGGGCATTCGAGCCGCTGTGCTCTGGCACCAATTGGGTGGTAGCAAATGGAAACTGGTATTTTGGAGGAAAAAATATGCGCTTAGCGCAAATCAACTGCTACTCAAAGCAGGACAGGAAACATAATGCCAACGGTTCCCCTAGAGCGAATAATGCTGCCTTATATGCCTCAGCAGGCCTGCTGAGGCATCGCTAATCATGTCAAACACCAGATTAAAACCATCATTACCGAAGTAAGGATCTGGTACTTCCTGTTGCCTGAAATATTCCGCATAATCGAGCATTAAGTCGAGCCTGGCCCGGGGATTATCGGGGCGTATCGACGACATATTCGACAAGTTCGATAAATCCATCGCCAGCAGGAAATCGAAGTCGAGAAAATCATTAGATTCGAATTGACGGGCTCGAAGCCCGGCCAAATCAACACCGTGAGACTGAGCAACATCCTGCGATCGAATATCAGGTGGACTACCGATATGATAGCTGTGGGTGCCAGCAGAATCGACCAGAATCCTGTCATTTAAACCCTGCTCATCAACCATAGCCTGGAACACGCCATGAGCCGTTGGCGAGCGACAGATATTACCCATGCAGACGAACAACACGGAAACTTTATCTTCATTGCTCAACTTAAACTCCTGGTCACTGTTATTTTCGGATTTATTATTTCACAGTTTGGCTAACTTTGGACACTTGAGTGGTTGGTGACCCGCTAAAATTTAATATTCCACAGAGCGCATCAGCTGGCTTATGCCAACCGAATAGTGATTTAATCTGTAAACAACACCGGAAATCCTGCCTAAATAACCTGTTATGGACGCCGACAACAACCACCTGTTTGGCTCAAACATGCATAACCAGGCAATATTTTAAATAGTCAGTTTTTGCAGTAGATTAAGGCGTAATACGACTGATTTGCGAATTTTATCCTTAGAATTGTGTTAAGTCCGACGAGCCCTCAGGAATTTGTTATACAATGAATGCTACTTTGGACTAAATTATTGGAAGTATGCGCGATGCTAATTATCCCCGAAATACAAATTCAAGGTGGACAGGTTGTTACCCGTTCATCTACCGAGGGCAGCAATACTATCCACGATATTTCGCCTGCCGAAGCCGCACAGAAGTTTGCCAACGACGGCGCCGAAATGCTGCAAGTGGTTGATATTGACGCGGCCAGATCAGAGCCGGGTAATAACGAGGCGGTGATCAGGCAACTGATTCAGGATATCGATATACCGATTCAGGTATCAGGGGGTATCCGCACATTAAATCATATCAACGACTGGTTTGATGCTGGCGCAGCCAGGGTGGTGCTCGGCACAGTGGCGATTACCGATGCGCCACTGGTAGTCGAAGCAGCAAATCGACACCCTGGCGGCATTATCGTTGATCTCACCACTCGGGATGGGTTTGTGGTTATCGATGGCTGGAAGACCCTCACCGCTTTTAGACCCGAGGATCTGATTCTGGAACTGCAGATGACTGGTATCGCAGGTATCATCCACAAAGATATTAATCGCATGAGTGACAATGTTGATGAAGTACTTGCCTTGACCGAAAAACTCAGCCACGACATAGCTATCCCGGTATATTCTAGTGGTACAGTACGTTCGCTGGACGACATCGCAAGATTACGCTACCTGCCGAACATTAACGGCGCAATCATTAGTCATGCATTGATCACTGGCGATATATCACTTGCCGATGCTTTAGGAATTGCCGCGCAAAAAGAAACCAGTACGGAACCGGAATCTATCACCCAAAATGTCAAAATGGGTATTCACAGCGGTGTTAGAGCTTATCTGGCGGCCTATAATAGTTCACAGGCTTCACGTGTCTGGAATATCGCGCTGCGCGACATGCTTACCACCGATAACCCGTATATGGAGATAATGATTCCGCAAGTAGACCTGGAGGTCGATATCAACAAACTGTCATCGAGGGAGTTACAGGCATTATATGAAGCAGAGCTTGATAAAGCCGATATCGTCATACTTATTCTCGATGGCATCGAGAACACAGGGTGGACCGGATTTGAATGCGGATTTGCTCGTGCCAGGGGTAAATATATTTACGGAATCACGGCCGACCAGGAAATAACAGCCGACAGTCAAAAGCGCTTCGCGGCGATGTGTGATGAGTTAATTTATTATTCCGCGGGGGATGATTGGAATATCTCGCATAGTGAAATTTCACACGCTTTGGCCACCCGCGTAATGGTTCAGAGTCAATAAATCGCCCTCGGAGTACAATCCTCAAGCCCGGCAGAATCAGTTTATTAACCGTCCGGGTTAATACATTTGTAAACAATAAATGACTGTTTACCGTCTTCTATAACAGTGAGAGGTACGATTGTATCGCCGCCCATATTACTAGCACTATTGCGACCGATAATAACGAGTTCACGTTCGAGGGCTTCAATCGGCCTATTGATGCCAACTACCTTGTCGGTTACTGAAGTATTTGTCTGGCCTAGTTTCTTGCAACTTGACACTTCATCAGGTGCTAGTACACGTACCTTTTCACCGTCTGCCGTGAGTTTGATTGCTGCACAGCTACTGACTACCAGAGTTACAGCAGCGATCAGCAAAATATTGTTTATTGCTCTCATAATAACCCACCAATTTTAAGATTTGACCTGTCACCAGGTAATTTAACAACTAAAATAATCAGCATTGCGAAGCTTGTAGAATACTCTCAATCGAATCGTCTAGCATAGCGTTAAAATCGTCATCGCTTTGTTGAATGGAAAGACCCTCGGTGAGCGCACGCGAAAAACTGGCGACCATGCCATTGTTATTAGCCAGGCGCCTGTTTGCCTCCTCTCTTGAATATCCCCCAGATAAAGCTGCCACCCTCAATACCCTGGGGTGTGCAATACATGACTCATAAAAATTATCCTGTTCGGGTAAGGTTAACTTCAACATCACAAACAGATCGTCTTTGAGTTGATCCAGATGAGCCATTAACGCCGCTTTCAGTAGTACCTCAGCTTCGGATTTTTGCGTGCTCAGTATATCAACTTCTGGTTCGATGATCGGTACTAAACCCGCTGCTATAATTCTTTTCCCTATAT
>CBDUSZ010000240.1:0-4960 GCA_965370015.1 uncultured bacterium
ATCTTAAGGTCGGTCATTTTTTGCGCGCGTACAAAGTGGGCGAAACAGCGCGCACCGTTACCACAATGCTCGACCTCGCCACCGTCGGCATTGAAAATTCTGTATTTAAACGCTGCCTGCTCGGACTCTGCTTTTTCGACGATTAGCAACTGGTCAAAACCGACACCGGTATTGCGCCTCGCCCAGGCCCGAATTTTCTCCGGCTCGGGCCTGAAATCCTGATTAATCGCATCGATGACGATGAAATCATTGCCCAGTCCATGCATTTTGCTGAATTTTAATGGCATCGAATCCACCTGCTCGAGAGTGCCTCTAAAAATAGTAATTTTTCCAGGCAGGTTTTTAATCCTCGACAATTGTGCCTGCATCGCATAAAAGCGCCTACTATTGGTGCTCTAAATAAGTGACATCCATGTAACACCGCAAAACCTGCATACCTGCCAGCGCCGACAAAATGCTTTTTTAGAATGGCTGTCATGGCAACATCGCCTCACCCTCGATCAACTGCTCAAACACTTCGCGTTTACGTATACAATAGTGCGCATCGCCATCGACCATCACTTCGGCTGCGCGACACCGCGAATTGTAGTTTGACGACATCGAAAACGCATAAGCACCGGAAGAGCGAATGACTATCAAGTCATTCTGGGCTAACTGCATAGACCGATCTTTGCCGAGAAAATCACCGGTTTCACAAATTGCACCGACGATATCATAAACACGTGATGGCTCCTTACTGTGCAAATCGACGCGGATGATTTCTAGCCAGGCATCGTAAAGCGAGGGGCGAATCAAATCGTTCATCGCCGCATCCACTACCGCAAAGTTCTTCTCTTCGGAATGCTTGATATAATTCACCTGGCTCACCAGAACGCCTGCGTTTCCGGCAATTGCCCGGCCTGGCTCTATCACCACAGTCCCCTCAAAATCATTGAGCTGATGCCGTAATGCACTCGCCCACTCCTGTGGTAGAGGTGGCGTCTCATCCCTGTAACGGATGCCGAGTCCACCACCGAGGTCGAGATGACTAATTTGCATTCCTTTTGCTTTTAAGCGCTGCAGCAGAAAAAGCAGGCGCTCAAGCGCATCGACATAGGGTGATAACTCGGTCAACTGTGAACCAATATGGCAGTCAATGCCGATGACATCAATATGCGGCAGATCCCGGGCTTTCAGGTAAACGCGTTCGGCGTCCTCGAAATTGATGCCAAATTTATTTTCCTTCAATCCGGTTGAAATGTACGGATGTGTTTTTGCGTCAACGTCTGGATTGACACGAAACGAGACGCGGGCAACAACTTGCTTACCACCGGCTATCGCGTTTAGCTGGTCGAGTTCCTGCTCCGATTCGACGTTAAAACAGTGAATGCCGGTTTCCAGCGCCAGCTCCATTTCCGCGGCGAGTTTACCGACTCCGGAAAATATGATCTTGCCCGGATCACCGCCCGCGCGCAGCACACGCTGCAGTTCACCACCGGAAACAATGTCAAAACCCGAACCCAGTCGCGCCAGTACATTCAGCACGGCGAGATTCGAATTTGCCTTTACCGCGTAACAGACCAGGTGATCGCGACCCGCGAGCGCCGCGTCAAATGCGTGCCAGTGTCGCTCCAACGTCGCGCGTGAATAGACATACAGCGGTGTGCCGTAGGTTTCGGCCAGCGTGCTAATTGCGACATCCTCACAATACAGCGCATTGTCCTTGTAATTAAAATGGTCCACAAAAACTCACTATGAAGGATTGATTAACTCGATTGCTCGGTTTTTTTGTCTTCGTCAGGCAACGTCAGCGGCCCTTTATTACCGCAGGCGGTAAGGAACGATGCAATCAGTAATAAGAGTAATAGCTTGATCACCTTACCGCGCATGATTATAGACTCGGCCAAAATGACTATTATGTTGATGAGTTAGCCGCTAAACAAGTTGAAATTAGCTTAACTATTAAGCTTCCCTACCATCCATTACGGATCAACGAAACCAAAACCCAGGGGAGTCCATTAGCATCGATGGCATAAAGCAGACATAGATAAACCCCCAAAATAATTGAGGAAGGCATCAGGGCGGCGGCAAACATGATCAACAATCCACCTATTATCGGCAATCCCGACATTTGACCAATTTCTTCGACAACGTCATGTTTTCGTCTGTCTAGCCAGGGCCCGAGAAGATTTAGGTAAAAATTCCACAGACAAACAACGCTGGCTAGAAGGGTAAACACTATACCTATGACGGTTCGACCCGATTCAATTTTCAGTAGCGACAGGGTATCGATGCCGACGAAGTGCTGCAGCATAATGACGCCGGGAATGATCAGTCCAATCGTTAAAAATAACGCCAGAACGATAATATCGTTACGATGAAAATTGCCATGGATAGTTTTCACAAACTTTGCTCAGTTCAAATTAACAATCGAATAGCCATCGGTGGCGGTTGATAGTTTATCCGATTCATTCCCTGCTCAGGCAAATTCCCGCCGAATGGAGTCACTATGCGCGCCTACAGGTGGAACCG
Source organism: uncultured bacterium (assembly GCA_965370015.1). Classification (GTDB taxonomy): domain Bacteria; phylum Pseudomonadota; class Gammaproteobacteria. Next base: position 2,512 of record CBDUSZ010000240.1, read on the forward strand.
TTTTTGTTTCAGACGATGCGTTCGAACGAATGGCTGCCGGGGCAACGACACTGGCTTCACCCGATGCGGTGTTCACCGTCACGCGTCTTAACTGCGGATGAGCCGAAAGACCGGCAACGTCGTTCAGACGTCCAAATGCAATGCCGGCCTGCTTGAGCCGCTCAATAATTGCTGCCTGATCCATCACCGAAAAAATATCATTGATCAACCGATCGACCAGGTCGCGGTGCGCCACGCGCTGCTGATTCGACTGCAGGCGTTCGTCGTCGAGTAACTCAGGTTGTCCAAGCACATCACGACACAGGTTCTGCCACTCACGTTCATTTTGAATCGCGATAACCACACTCGTATCATCCCGTGTCGCATAAACGCCGTAAGGACTAATAGTCGCATGATTGATACCCACCCGCGGTTGTATGGTGCCGGCATAGTCATAGTGCAGCAGTGGTACCGCCATCCATTCCGCCATACTGTCAAATAACGAAATCTGGATAACGCAACCCTCACCGCTGTGCTCGCGCTCGATCAATGCTTCCAGAATCGAGGTGTATGCCTGCGCTCCGCAAGTGATATCGCAGATCGAAAAACCAACTCTACCCGGTGCATCCGCGGTGCCGGTAATCGAGGCTAGTCCCGACTCGCATTGCACCAGCAAATCATAAGCCTTCATATCGCGATACTCGCCCTGCTCGCCATAACCTGAAATATTGCAACAAACCAGGCGAGGATAGAGTTTTCTCAGCACATCGGCACCCAACCCCGAACGTTCGGCCGCCCCCGGCGCCAGGTTTTGAATAAAGACATCGGCCTGCGCCAGCATACGCTGCATTAAAGCCGCATCCTGTTCATCCTTAATATTTAATACCAGTGACTCCTTGCCGCGATTCAGCCAGACAAAATAGGCCGACTCGCCGTTGACCACGCTATCGTAACCGCGTGCAAAATCTCCCTCTTCACGTTCGATCTTAATTACCCTCGCACCAGCATCGGCGAGTCGACAGGAACAATAGGGGGCGGCAACTGCCTGCTCCAGAGTAACAACCAGAATATCAGAAAGATCTAACATCAAAAGGACCTGGGCAAACCGAGAATATGCGTTGCGATGTTTGACAAAATCAGGTTGGTTGAAATCGGTGCCACCTGGTACAAACGTGTCTCGCGGAATTTGCGCTCGACGTCGTACTCGGTAGCAAACCCGTATCCACCATGCGTTTGCAGACACATATCGGCCGCGGCCCAGGACGCGTCCGCAGCCAGCAGTTTTGCCATGTTCGCCTGCGACCCGCAGGGTTCGCCCGCATCAAATAAATCACTCGCCGCTGCCACCATTTTCGCGGCGGCTTCGGTTTGCACATAAGCACGCGCGATGGGGAATTGTATCCCCTGGTTTTTACCGATCGGAGCGCCAAACACTTCGCGTTGTTTCGCATAGGTGCTTGCCTTGTCGATAAACCAGCGCGCATCGCCAATACATTCTGCTGCAATCAGGATACGCTCGGCATTCATGCCATCGAGAATATAGCCAAAACCTTTACCTTCTTCACCAATCAGATTTTTTACGGGTACGCGTAGCTGGTCGAAAAATAGCTCGGTAGTTGCGTGGTTGAGCATGGTTTCGAGCGGCCTCACAGTCAGTCCGTTACCAACCGCCTCGCGTAGATCGACCAGTAACACCGACATACCCTGGGTGCGCTTTTCAACCTGATCACGCGGCGTGGTGCGCACCAGTAACAGCATCAGGTCAGAGTGCTCGACGCGGGAAATAAATACTTTTTGCCCCGAGACAACATAATCGTTACCATCTCGCACGGCTTTTGTTCTGATTCGAGTAGTATCGGTACCACTCGAAGGTTCGGTCACGCCGAAGGCCTGAAGGCGTAACTTACCCTCGGCAATACCAGGCAAGTATTGTTGTTTTTGCGCCTCACTGCCATGGCGCAGCAAGCTACCCATGGTATACATTTGCGCATGGCATGCGCCACCATTAGCCCCGCTGAGCTGGATTTCTTCGAGTATCGCACAGGCCGCACCGAGATCCATTCCGGCCCCACCATATTCCTCGGGGATTAAAACCGATAAATAACCGCCCTCGGTCAGCGCCTCGACAAACTCCGTCGGGTATTGCTTGTCTCGATCTTTGTCGCGCCAGTATTCGCCGGGGAAATCGGCGCATAAGCGTGCTACTGCGTCGCGCACATCGGTGTGGGTTTTGTTGTCTGGCATTTGGTTGTTTTGGTTGGGTGGAAATGTGGGAGTTTACATTGATATTGGGGGGAGTTTAATCCCCTGTGTAACCTTTATTAGCTGCACAGGGTTTCGCACACTAAAACTTTCGTTGGTTCCTAGTGGATTATGAGTAGATGCGCGAGTGTCTTTTTCTCAACAGCAAGAAAAAGCCACCAAAATGTGCCGCCGGTATGAGCTATAGACATAGGTAACACTTTAGTCC
>CBDUSZ010000241.1:0-4942 GCA_965370015.1 uncultured bacterium
TTATTGGTGCCAATGTTTCTCGACAGTTTTCGCTATAAGGCATGGCTCGGGGCAACCATATTATTCGTTTTTCCGGTGATCGGTTTCTTTCTGTTGGCGGGCGGATCCTTCGGTCTGGTAGTCGTCGAGACACCTCTATGGGGTGGTTTGGCGCTGACACTGATAATTTCCGTCGTTGGTATCGTCGGGTCTTTCCCAATAGGCCTGCTATTAGCCCTTGGGCGTCGTTCAAATATGCCGGCGGTAAGAGCCTTCTGTACCGGGTTTATCGAGCTATGGCGCGGCGTACCGTTGATTACAGTATTGTTTATGTCTTCGGTCATGTTCCCATTATTTCTGCCAGAAGGGGTGAATTTCGATAAGCTGATCAGGGCGTTGGTCGGCGTTACATTATTTTCTGCTGCTTATATGGCTGAAGTCGTGCGCGGGGGGTTGCAGGCGATTCCAAGAGGTCAATACGAAGGAGCCGAGGCACTGGGTCTGAATTACTGGAAATCTATGACCTTAATTATACTGCCGCAGGCTTTAAAGCATGTAATCCCGGGTATCGTGGGTACCTTTATAGGTCTGTTCAAGGATACCACGCTAGTATTGATCATCGGTTTATACGACTTTCTGGGTATAGTTCAGGCCGCCTCAACTGATCCCAAGTGGCTGGGTTATTCAATCGAAGGCTATGCTTTCTGCGCGTTTGTTTACTGGGTATTTTGTTTTTCCATGTCGCAATATAGTCAATCGGTCGAGCGCAAGCTTCACACTGGTCATTAACTAATTTTTAAAGGTGAATCCTGATGAATGAAACCGTAATCGGCATGCAGAGTAAACTGGAAGTCTCTGATGAAGTCATTGTTGAAATTAACCAAATGCACAAGTGGTACGGTCAATTCCATGTCCTCAAGAATATCAATCTAACCGTTAAACGTGGGGAGCGTATCGTCATTTGCGGTCCATCCGGATCGGGTAAGTCGACACTGATACGTTGTATCAACCGACTGGAAGAGCACCAGCAGGGGCAAGTGATTGTCGATGGTACGGAGTTAACCAGCGATCTTAAACATATTGAAGCAACGCGGCGTGAAGTGGGAATGTTATTTCAGCATTTCAACTTGTTTCCGCACTTGAGTGTATTGGAGAATTGCACCCTGGCACCGATCTGGGTGCGAAAAATGTCGAAAGCCGACGCAATAGATATTGCCATGAAATACCTGGAGCGAGTGAAGATACCCGAGCAGGCACTGAAATTCCCGGGGCAACTTTCGGGTGGTCAGCAGCAGCGTGTGGCGATAGCTCGTAGCCTGTGTATGAACCCTAAAATCATGTTATTCGACGAGCCCACATCCGCGCTTGACCCGGAAATGATTTCCGAAGTGCTCGACGTAATGGTCGAACTCGCACAGGAAGGTATGACCATGCTTTGCGTGACTCACGAAATGGGTTTTGCCAAAAAAGTAGCCAACAGGGTTATATTTATGGATGTCGGTGAAATCATTGAAGAGAATGAGCCCAGTGAGTTTTTTAATAATCCACAGCATGATCGGACAAAGTTGTTCCTGAGCCAGATTATCCAGCATTAGGACGTTTTCCTGCCAAACCCAATATTTGACACAACGTCAAAGATAAGCCGTCCTGGTCATATGGCCGGTTAGAATGTTAAAAGGCTGGGCAGGTGGTCGAAAAAGTAACCATCAGCCAGTTTAGTAGTAGCCGATTTTCTAACCCTTTCCTGGTTAGCTGAAACCCAGTAAATAAGCGGTTGACAGCAGGCGTTTTCGCACCTAAAATTCCGCCCCCTGACAGCAGGCTATACATTGACGTGTATGGCCTGCTGTCTAATGAGAGTTAGCAAATAAACAGTCCGCTCGCAGGAGAGTCGAATCGATGGCAACAGTTAACCAGCTGGTACGTAAACCACGCAAGTCCAAGCGTTCAAAGAGTAATGTACCTGCTCTCGAGGCTTCACCGCAAAAACGTGGTGTGTGTACTCGGGTCTATACAACCACGCCTAAAAAGCCAAACTCTGCTTTGCGAAAAGTGGCGCGTGTGCGTTTGACGACTGGTTATGAAGTTGCATCTTATATCGGTGGTGAAGGCCACAACTTGCAGGAACACTCGGTGGTTCTGGTGCGGGGCGGTCGTGTCAAGGATCTGCCTGGTGTGCGCTATCACGTGGTGCGTGGCAGTCTCGATACCCAGGGTGTGCCAACGCGCCGCCAGGGTCGTTCAAAATATGGTGCCAAGCGGCCCAAGTCATAAGAAATAGTATTAATAACAGGTACTGGATAAATGCCAAGACGTAGAGAAGTCCCTAAAAGAGTAATTCTGCCGGATCCGAAGTTCCACGACCTGCAGATTGCCAAATTTATCAATATGATCATGCGCAACGGTAAGAAATCCACTGCGGAACGGATTTTGTATTTCGCGCTCGACAATGTGACCCAGAAAAGCAGCATGGATTCTATCGAGCTGCTGGAAAAAGCGCTGGAAAATGTGCGCCCGACGGTTGAGGTTAAATCCCGTCGTGTCGGTGGTGCTACCTACCAGGTTCCAGTTGAAGTGCGTGCCTCTCGTCGAAATACGCTGGCGATGCGCTGGTTAATCGAAGCGGCGCAAAAGCGTGGCGAAAAAACCATGGCGCAAAAGCTTGCAGGAGAATTACTGGATGCTTCGGAAAGCAAGGGATCAGCTGTTAAAAGGCGTGAAGATACGCATCGTATGGCTGAAGCGAATAAGGCATTCGCACATTTTCGCTGGTAATCACTAATTCACAAATGAAGGCAGGACGGTGGCTCGTACGACCCCGATTACACAGTATCGCAATATCGGCATTATGGCCCATATCGATGCAGGCAAGACCACCACAACGGAACGGATTCTGTTTTACACGGGTGTCTCGCACAAAATAGGTGAAGTCCACGACGGTGCGGCCGTGATGGACTGGATGGAGCAGGAACAGGAGCGGGGGATTACCATTACCTCGGCTGCGACAACCTGCTTCTGGGAAGGCATGGACAAGCAGTTTGCCCAGCACCGTATCAATATTATAGATACGCCGGGGCACGTTGACTTTACCATCGAAGTAGAGCGCTCGTTGCGGGTGCTCGATGGTGCCTGTGCCGTATTCTGTGCGGTAGGTGGCGTTGAGCCACAGTCTGAAACAGTTTGGCGGCAGGCGAACAAGTATCACGTGCCGCGCATCGCATTTGTTAACAAGATGGATCGCTCCGGTGCAGATTTCCTGCGCGTGATCGAGCAGATTAAGGATCGTCTGGGTAGTAATCCGGTACCGATGCAGTTAAACATTGGTGCCGAAGACCAGTTTAAAGGTGTGGTCGACCTGGTACGGATGAAAGCGATCATCTGGGGTGATGACAACCTGGGTACTACTTATGCCGAGGAAGAAATTCCTGCTGAGATGCTCTCAAGTTGCCAGGAGTGGCGAGAAAAAATGCTCGAAGCCGCAGCTGAAGCTAACGATGAGTTGATGGAAAAGTATCTTGAAGAGGGTACTTTAAGCGAAGACGAGATATACCAGGGCATACGTTCTCGCACCATAAGTGGTGAAATTGTACCGGCCTTTTGTGGTAGTGCGTTTAAAAACAAAGGTGTGCAGGCGCTGTTGGATGCCGTTGTACGATATATGCCATCACCACTGGATGTGCCACCGATTAAAGGGGTGTCCGGTGACGATGATAGTGAAGTCGAAAGAATCGCTGATGATAAAGCGCCTTTCGCGTCACTGGCGTTCAAGATAGCAACGGATCCGTTTGTTGGAAACCTGACGTTCTTCCGCGTCTACTCGGGGACATTAAAGTCGGGTGATTGGGTGTTCAACACGGGGCGTGGCAAAAAGGAACGTATCGGCCGACTTTTGCAAATGCATGCAAATTCGCGTGAAGAGTTAAAGGAAGTTCGAGCGGGCGATATTGCGGCAGCAGTCGGACTTAAGGATGTTGGTACTGGCGATACGCTATGCGACGTCAATCACAAGATTATGCTGGAGCGCATGGATTTTCCGGACCCTGTCATTTCTGTGGCAGTTGAGCCGAAGACCCTGTCGGATCAGGATAAAATGGGCATTGCGCTCGGCAAACTGGCTAAGGAAGACCCTTCGTTCAGGGTGCATACCGATGAAGAGTCGGGGCAGACGATTATATCCGGCATGGGTGAATTACATCTGGATATTATCGTCGAACGCATGAAGCGTGAGTTTCACGTCGCCGCGAATATTGGTAAGCCGCAGGTCGCGTTTCGCGAAACGATTCGCAAGACGGTCGTGCAGGAAGGCAAGTTTGTGCGCCAGACCGGCGGTCGCGGGATGTACGGCCATGTATGGCTGAAGCTGGAGCCGCTGGAAACAGGTGCTGGCTACGAATTTGAAAATGCTGTTGTCGGTGGTGTGGTGCCGAGGGAATATATTTCGGCGGTCGACAAGGGTGTCCAGGAACAATTGGAAAACGGCATTATTGCTGGATTCCCGCTGGTGGATATCAAGGTTACCCTGTTTGACGGGTCTTACCACGATGTCGACTCGAACGAAATGGCGTTCAAGTTAGCCGGGTCAATGGCTTTGCGTGAAGGTGCACAGGCAGCCGACACGGTATTGCTTGAGCCGTTGATGAAAGTCGAAGTCGTCACCCCGGAAGATTATATGGGAGACGTGATGGGCGATCTCAATCGGCGACGAGGAATCGTTGCCGGCATGGATGATTCGGTAGCTGGAAAGGTTATTCGCGCTTCTGTGCCGCTTGCAGAGATGTTCGGTTATGCTACCGATCTGCGTTCGGCAACTCAGGGACGGGCGACCTACTCGATGGAATTTGAGAAATATACGGAGGCGCCAAAAAGTATTGCAGATGCAATCATAAATGGCAGTCATTAACGCAATTGTTGGTTGGCCGAAACAGGTTAATAAAATACGGGCTTTGAATAGCCAAAATAGTTG
>CBDUSZ010000242.1:0-4906 GCA_965370015.1 uncultured bacterium
TTCACCAAACACTGCCAGCAAGTCACCGTTCACCGGGTCATAAACTTCGATGTTATCCCGTCCATCGTTGCCAACCAGAATATTTCCCTGTGAATCAATAACAACACCCAGTGGCCTGCTCAAACCTTTAATTTCACCCTTTAGTGCCAGATTCGCATCGTAGATGAACAACGACCCTACGATGGGGTCTGTTATGTAGTAATCGTCGGAGAAAATTGTACCGTCTGCGATGCGTATAAGATATTTGGGTACATTTTCCAGTTGCAGTGCGATTGGAGGTGGCTCACTTCCTCCGCAACCAAAATGATTATTGATAAATGAAAGTAACAGGCTGAAATGCCTGAGAAAATATCTGGTTGAACGCCCTTCGAATTCAGATCCAGCCAAAACACTCTGGTGGAACAGGCACCAGTCAACGGTCTCCCAATATGTCCATAAATAGTTAGTACTGAAAATGCTGAGGTCCGCTAAATCAACAACCAGATTACTATCCAGGTCGCTTTTTTCGGCTGACTGGATGATGATCTGGCAATTGTAGGATTGCGCGATAAATCTTAGCAAACTATCGAAGTTTACTGTCTTCTCCGAGGTGAACTTGCGGAAATACTTTTCGTTGTTGACGCTTGACTCGTAGAAGTTACACCAGTCAACCGTTTGCCAATTATGATTAAGATACACGGTACTAAAAACCTGAAGGTCGAGGATATCTACCGTGTAGTCATTGTTTAGATCGCTCTTATTGACAGGAGTTGCTTGTGTAATCGGTACCCAGACCAGGGCGACAAGCATGAAGATGCACACTATCCCATGGCTGATAATTCCTTGCATGGAACCTTTGCGAAAAACTGGCTGTACAAATCTCTGGTTCATCCAATAAACCCCCTGACACTTGCATCTTATTCCTGGCAGCCAAATACACACATTTTAAATGGCATACCGTCTGTCCCGCGTGTCGAATTCTAAGTAACAAATATAAGTTTTTATTGATCTAGATCAATAAATAACCACTTAAATAGAAAGGTTTTTTCAACCGCCCTTTATTTTGGTTCGAAGGGGAGATTTATCGTCTAAATATTGAATTTAATCGCAGCTAAAACTTAACTTGTTAATATGGAATCAACTGTGGCATGGCATCGGGTGCGGCTAGCGCACACTACAGGAAATGTCTCTCACACCAGGTGAGATCATCAGAAATATTGCAATCAAGGCAGCCTACTCTAAGCCAGGACTCGATTTATAAAAGGAAAAAGTCTACATGCATGCCCCGCCATGACGCCTGCCAGTTATTGATTGATAAGCTTAACCAAAATAATAATTCTGATTAGAAGAAGCCGCTTTATTTGGCTTGCCCTATGGAACCTCTGGCCAATTCCAAGTCTAATATACTTCCACATACACGGGTTAAAACCTGTACTGAATTATAATCCGTTAATTATTTGGGGCATGCAAAAACTGAAATTCAATCAATGGCATGAACGGCAGCTATATTATAGTTTTGCCTGGTTAATTAGCTGCCTGATGTGTGGTTTTTTATTCGTCGCTATCATCGAATATGTAGGCATCCGGTCATCAGGAATGAAATTAATTCTCACCCTGGTCGTGCTTTACGTTGTCGGACTCAGCATCATTGTGTTATTTCAAAAATTCTGGTCGCGGTTTTCCTATGCTCAATCCTGCGCCAATGCAGCTACCTGTAAAAGTTGTGGCGCTTACGGGCTATTCAAAGTTAAGCTTGAGGTAAAGCCGATTTATGCTCATTGCAATAAATGCGACCACCAGTGGATAATTTAGGAAACCGATGGTATGACCAGCAAAAATACCTGCGTTTATTTAGGACAACCGCTGGCTGATTATGGCTTCGGCGAAGGTCATCCGTTTGGGCCACAACGTCACGATGTATTTCAGGCCGAATTAATTCGCCAGGGGCTGGATAAACGCCTGGATGTCCAGCTGCCGGTGAAAGCAACGCCCGATTTAATTGAGCTGTTTCACACCAGTGATTATATTCAGAAAGTGCACGATTATTCGAAATTTGGCACCGGTTATCTGGATGCTGGTGATACCCCTTCGTTCATCGGCATGTACGAGGCCGCAAGCAACGTTGCCGGCTCGGTAACAGACGCGATAGATCGCATCATGGCAAAGCAGTACCGACGTGCATTCTCACCAATCGCTGGCCTGCACCATGCTCGACGCCATGTTGCAGCCGGCTTTTGCGTGTTCAATGATTGCGGCATTGCGATCGAATATTTGCGCCACCAGTACGGCATTAAGCGCGTCGCCTATATCGACATCGATGCGCATCACGGCGATGGGGTATTTTACAGTTTTGAAGATGATGCTGATTTACTGTTCGCCGATATTCACCAGGATGGTCGAACCCTGTACCCAGGCACCGGCGCCGAAGACGAGACTGGTAAGGGAGATGCAGTCGGCACCAAGTTAAATATTCCGGTGCCACCTTTTGCCGATGATTCGGTATTCCAGTCGGTTTGGCCGCAGATAGAATCTTATTTACAAATAAATGAACCCGAATTTATCTTATTGCAATGCGGTGCCGATAGTATTGCGGGTGATCCAATCACCAACATGGCATTTAGTCCTGCCTCACACGCTTACGCGGCAAAACGCCTGTGCGCGCTGGCTAATCAGTATTGCGATGGAAAAATGCTGGCGATGGGCGGTGGAGGCTATAACCACGATAATATTGCGCGTGCCTGGACCGCGGTGGTCGACGCCATGGTAAAGGCCGATTAGTGGGTCCGGCCTTCTTCAAACAACCTTTATAATTTCCTATTCCCAGCGCACATGGTTCTCATCGTCGATCGCAGATTGTAGTAATTCAACCAATGGCACAGCGCGGGTATGCAAACTAACCGCAGGTTGATCATCGTCAGCATCACCCGCAGGTTCGACTACCTCCATTACAGATTCAAGACCGCTTCGCAAATTGTTCAGCGCCCGAGGCACATCGTCGGAAATTATTGCACCCGGAACCGAAGTACCGTAGCCCATCATTTCGAGTAATTTTGCCGCAACATCACCAAACATGGTGATGTTAGCGTAGGATTTTGTTTTAAATGTAATCAACATGAGACGCCTTTCTAGCCCGGTTTGAGTTTCAATAATCGCATACGATTCACCACTGCCACTAATTCCTGTAAACGCGGCATGGCTAACTTGCCCATTGGATACGGCGTAATGCTATCAAAACCATTTTGCTTTAACTGCTCAAGCTGCCGCTCAAGCCCGACAACAATATCGCTATTCTGCGAACTACGATCGCGTTGGAATTTATCAATCAGATAGGCAATCGATAATAGCTGGGCCGTATCGACCAGCTGCTCGAGCGACGATAATGGGATGTCTTCCATGCCAAATTGTAATAAGCGAGTGCCGAACGCTTTAATTTTAGGTTTGCCGGCAGGACCCAGCACCGATAAACAATTGCTAACCGCTATTCTAGCCGAGCGCTGCACCATGTCGGCACAAGCGGATTCTGCAGCCACGGTAGATTGCGCCAGTTTATGAGCACTTAGGGTCATATCCACCGCTTGATAACTATCCATCATCACCACCTGATCAGCAACCGAAAAATAATCTCCCGAGCCGCCCATTACGATCACCACGGAAATATCGTGTTGATCGTGAAGTTGACGAATTCTTTGTAATAATGGTGTTATAGGTTCCTTATCTTTCGGCACCAGTGCTTGCATGCGCGCATCACGAATTAGAAAATTGCTGGCTGAAGTATCCTCGTCGAGTAAAATTGTTTTAACGCCTACCGACATTGCTTCAATGATACTCGCCGCCTGCGAACTACTGCCGCTAGCGTTGGTGGTGGAAAAAAAACGACAGTCTTTTCCGCCGGGTAAATTCTCGATGAAGGGGCGAATATCGACACCAGAAACCGCCCGGCCATCTTCGGCCTGCAGCTTGAAACAACTGGGGTCACTTACCACTAGCTCTCGGCCGTCACCCGGAATATGATCGTAGACCCCCTGTTCGATAGCTCGTAACAATGTCGATTTACCATGGAAGCCACCGCCGACTATAAGATTGACACCTTGCGGAAAAGCAACACCCATGACAGGCGACTGGTGCTTCAGTGGCAATGCAATCGCTATCGAATCGGGTGCCTTAATGCGTATCGCGTCTGCCAGGGGTCGGTCGTCGATACCGCTTTGACGCGCCAGATTTGAACCGTCAGCAATAAAAGCAATTAAGTGATGCGATTCCAGCTGTGCGCGAAGATAATGCTGGTCTTCGACGCAATTCACATGCTGCTCGGCAGCATCCTGGTGTTGGCTAATATTAATTAATGCGGATTCGACAATGGCGGGTAATTCGTCAAATAGCATGGCCTTCGCCTGGTTCGCGTCGATGCTTCGATTATTCGCAGGTAATCCGATTTGAAAGCGAACTTCGAGCAGGGGTGCATCGATCAAAACGGCGCTACGAACTAACACCTGCTGACCATAGCTTGCAATTTCAAAGTCTCCACTATGGCCCGAACCACGCCTTCCGCCGGCTTTTGCTATTATCGCAGCGGCAAAGCGACGCCCGAGATAATCTTCCAACGCAGTGCGTCGTATCGAGTTGTTATGAAAGTGATCGGGTAGCGTGGTTGATTTTAGGGGTAGGACTATTCGACAGCGCGATGGCTCTGCAAAAGGATCGCCCTGCACATGATCGATGAAAAGACGAAATTCGGTGAACTCGAATTCGCCCTGTAAACGCTTATAGGCCTTGTATCCCTGACCGTCTAGCTTGGTTAATAAATTTGCCAGATTCTGCATAATAATCGACCGGGTATCTCTATTAATTGTCCTTTTCCGCGATTGCTGCGTCAGCTCCGTGCTCAAATCCTCACGTATTTTATATACGCTCCGGTTTTCCGCGCGGT
>CBDUSZ010000243.1:0-4891 GCA_965370015.1 uncultured bacterium
GGGGAATGCCTGTTTCGACCAGTCGTTACGCGGTGATACTGATTGCAGTAGCTCACGTGACTTTGGCCCTGCGACTACCAGGATAGTATGTGTGCTCGCCATTTCCTTGAGGCTAACCGACTCGGGTATGTACCGGTTTAACCAGTCGCGGTCGTGCCACTCGGCGGCCGCAGCCGAGCCATACCAGTAGCGATTTTCGCCCAGTTTAGCCAGCGTCGCCTCGGTCAGGATATTACCCTTCTCGGTAAGCAGGTAACACAGGCTGACTTTGCCGATGGTCTTTGGGACGTTGCCACATATCATACCATCGAGAAATGCTTCGACACCTTCACCGCTGATTTCATAGCGATTAAATCCGGATACTTCCATGATACCAACGTTGCTTGCCAGCTTGTTTACCTCGTCGGCGATAATATTTTTGGTTGGTGTAAATCGATAACTGTGCTGGTCAACGAATTCGGCATCGGGCTTGAAAAACAGCGCGCGTTCCCAGCCGTTCACAGTACCCCAGGCGCACAGTTTTTGATCCAGAACCGGATATAGCGGGGTGGTTCTCGCCAGGCGCGATGCTGGCCGATGTTCGTGCGGCATGTGATAGTGGAATTCGTTTCGATAATCCTCTATTGCCTTCAGGTTGGTATGTTCGGTATTCGCGTATTGAGTGAATCGACGCGGGTCGAGAAACCAGGCGTCCCATTCGCTTTCGCCATGCACCATGATCTCGGCTAATATTTTGCCATGACCACCGCTTTCGCCGATACCGGCGCGTAACCCAATAGCGCAGTAAGCGTTTTCGATTCCGGGTATCTGGCCGATTAACGGTGCACCGTCGATGGTATAGGTGATCGGACCATTGATCACGGTATGTATGCCAGCCTCGGCAAGCGCGGGCAGGCGCTCGAAAATATGCTCCATATTATCGAGGCAGCGGTCGAGATCGGATTCGCATAGCGCCTGGGTAAAATTTGGATCGATGCCGTCCATACCGAAGGTTTTGCAACCCTGCTCGTAGACGCCTACTAGCAATCCATTCTTTTCCTGGCGACTGTAAAAATCGTCACCAGGGTCGCGAATAATCGGCACGCGAAAATCAAGCTGTTCCAGTTCGGGCATGGTATCGGTAAGAAAATACATGTGCTCCATCGATGTCACCGGGTGGTTTACGCCAAGCATATTGCCGACTTCGTTGACCCGATAACCGCTGGCATTGACCACTTTTTCGCAGGTGATATCACCATTTTTGGTGTGCACGATGAATTCACCGTTGGTTTTGCGCGTAATGTTTTCCACTGGATTAAATCGATAAACCTCGGCGCCTGCTTCACGCGCCTTGCGCGCCAGGGAAAAGGTAATTCCGGCGGGATCAATATCACCATCGAGCGGGTCCCACCAGGCGCCGAGTAAACCCTCGGTATTCATTAATGGATGACGCCGTCCCGCTTCTGCTGCATCGATGAATTCCATCTCAATGCCCATGCCGGCAGCCATGCCGATGAAATGTTTGTAGCTGTCTACCTGCTCGGGCGTGTGCGCCAGGCGCATGCCACCGGTAATGTGATAGGAAATCGGGTTTTCGGGATCGGCGGCGAGTTCACGATAGAGATCAATGCTATGGCGCTTCAAAGCTACCAGGGTTTGATTGCCGCCGAACTGGGTCACCTGCGCGGCCGCATGCCAGGTCGAACCGGATGTTAGCTCGTCGCGCTCGACCAGCACCACATCGGTCCAGCCTTCGCGGGTGAGATGATAAAGCGTCGATGCACCAGCGATGCCGCCGCCTATAATCACCACTCGGGCCTGAGATTTAATTTTTTTATCGGTCATCGGCACATCTCCGGAAAGGCTTATAAATGCTGTCATGTTGCGCTATAGCGAGTGGTACTGACAACTGAAAATAATTAGTATATAGTTCAATTAAATTAAACCATAAATCATTTATAGTGGATGAATAATGGGATTTTAAGCCTAAAACTTAAATATATTTACAAGTTTTATTGAACTATGAAGCATAAATTACCATCGCTGGACAGTCTTAAGGCATTCGAATCTGCTGCGCGTCATCTGAGTTTCAGCCTTGCCGCTGAAGAGCTTTGCATTACCAAGGGTGCGATCAGTTATCAGATTCGTAAGCTTGAAGAATCGATTGACTGTGCCTTGTTTAAACGTTCAATAAGACAGGTCTATCTCACCGATGCCGGGCAAAAATTGCTGCACACGACCCAGCGCCTGTTTCGGGATCTCGGGCATACCATCGATCAACTGGGTCCTAATGATGGCGATCACGATGTATCGATCGGGGCTACTACCTATGTGGCTTTACGCTGGCTATCACCGCGGGTGGCACGATTTAGTGAGCTTAATCCAGATGTATCGATTGTATTACAGCACCCAGTTAACACTGATGATTTCAGGCTGCAGGATGTCGATATTGCGATCCAGTGGAACGCCTGCGAAGGTGACAGTGATCGCAGCAGATTGCTTGAAATGCCGATGTCGCTTTATCCGGTTTGCAGCCCGAAATTACTGCAACGGCTGGGTATCGAAGATCCCGCTATCAGGCTTACTAATAACCAAATTAGTCTACCACCATTCGATTCACTACCGCTATTGTGTGAAGATCGCAGGCTAGACCTGTGGCAGGCGTGGTACGGTGAACAACCTAATCCTCTGCAAAACCCGAGACGGGTTATCGCCGATGCAAACGTACGCACCCAGGCTGCAATCGATGGCCAGGGTTGGACTATGGCAGACGCATTAATGAGTAGTGAACTCGCCGCGGGTGTGCTGGTAGCGCCATTTGAGCATCAGCTCGAAGGTTACGGTTATGTCCTGATGGCTTCGCCTGGGCGGTACTTGAATCGTAAAGCGAGGGAATTGCGGGATTGGCTGGTGGAGGAAGTGGGGTGAGATCTTCGGCCTCCTTGTGCTGAATTTGCTGATATATAATATGTCTCACATGCTAAATTCTTCCTCAAATGTTTCGCACACCAAGACTTTCATTATTTCGTAGTTAGTTGAGGAGTAAGTGCGCGAGTGGCTTCTTGTCTACAGCAACAAGAAGTCACCAAGACAAAATTGACAGGATCAATTTTGAACAGCGTTAGCTGGCCCGAAGGGTGTAGGGCAGGATGCCCGAAATAAATGCCGCCCCGAACAAGCCCTTGATCAGAAAAATAATGCCCATATTGCGGTCGCTCCACACGCGCTCCCGGCACGGGTGGACCTAAATTGGCATGACCGCCAGGGATGGTGGAAATGCAATAGGGCTGAAGGAACAGCCCTTGCCCCTGCCAATTTACCACAATCTGCCCACCATTTTTCTGCGGGCTTGAAAGGGGGGGGGAGAGAAAAAACCTCACCGTCATACCGGACCTGATCCGGTATCCATTGCACAGTGTTTACTGAATTTTCTCACATCTCCGCCTAATGGGTCCCGGCGGTCCGATGCTTCGATCAGGTCCGGCACGACGATTTCCTCTCTTTTCTAAGTCCGTTGAAAAATCAAGTCTCCAATACGAGCCGATGCCCTTAAAACCATCTGCATCAATACCTTAAGACATCCTTTAATATTTATTCCGGACAGCAGTGGGCTCGGAGGCTGGAATGACGATTTTCAAACCACCATCTTTGGGCTTAACCTCGACCCACCAGGGGCATTTTGGTAGCCATAATAGTCATGAACAGGACGTTGGTTTCCAACGGCAGGTTCGCCATATGCAACACCGCGTCAGCGACCTGGTTCACATCCATGCGTGGCTCTGGTCTCATTTCGCCATGGGCTTGCATGACACCTTTGAGCATAGGCAGTGTCATGTCGGTGTCGGCATTGCCGATATCGATCTGGCCGCAGGCGATATTGTGTTTTCTACCATCGAGTGAAATCGATTTGGTGAGTCCAGTGATCGCGTGTTTAGTAGCCGTATAAGGTGCAGAGTTGGGTCGGGGAGCCTGCGCCGATATGGAGCCGTTATTAATAATTCGGCCGCCTTTTGGAGACTGCGCTTTCATCATTTTAATCGCCCGCTGGGCACAAAGAAAAGCTCCTGTCAGGTTGGCATTAACCACCGCCTGCCATTGATCGTAGCTCAGGTCTTCCATCGGAATCGGCGGGGCTGCGCAGCCTGCATTGTTGAACAGTAAATCGAGTCTACCGAAGCCCTGGCGGATTTTGTCGAACAAGTTTTCCACCGATACCGGATCGCCCACATCAACACTCACGCAAATACATTGTTGTGTATCCGCGCCAGCCTCGGTTGCTACCTCGTTTAACGGCTCGAGGCGGCGTCCGGCGAGAACCAGCCGGTAACCGTGAGTGAGTAAATGCAGAGCTGTAGCCTTGCCGATACCGCTGCCAGCTCCAGTGACTAATGCCACCTTATTTTGTTGTTTCATAGATTCTGTGCCTTTGTCGCGTGGGGTTATTATCTGGGAATTTCCCAACAAAATCAAAGGGGTCAGACTCGATTGATTTTGTTAGATGCCGGCGCGTTATGGACTAATTTCCCAGATATCAATCGAGTCTGACCCCTTTGATTTAGAATGCGCTATTCACGTATACTGCGCACGACTTTCTATCGGCTATCAGTAACACCAGCTATCAGTTTATGACCATCGAGTTTCGCAATCGTCTTCTGGCGCTGTTAGCGCCGATATTCTGGAGTATTACCGGTCTCGTAATTCGCCTGCTTGAAGAGTCTGATGAATGGCAGATCAACTTCTATCGTTCGACATCGCTGGCGTTGTTTTTGCTCGTATATCTTGGGTTGAAATACCGCGCAAATTTCTGGCAGGTAATCAAAGCCGCTGGACGCAAGGCGGTTTTGGGCGGTGTTTTTATTGGTATTGCGATGTTTAGCAATATCGTCGCGATGCAACACACGACAATCGCCAA
>CBDUSZ010000244.1:0-4850 GCA_965370015.1 uncultured bacterium
TCAATTGGCAAGTTGCCGTCTGATCATTCTACGCAGTAACCAACTCGTCGAGAAACTGCAGCAAAAACAGCTATCCCTGATCGCTTCTCAATTGCTAAGTCGCAATAAAACCCTGTTAGCCAATATTAAAGCTAATTTCGATAACCCGGGTGAGGGATTAGATTCTCTGGTTGATTTCGTGGTGTCCACCTCCGGACTCGATATTGTTTATGAGTATCGTTATCTGTTGTCGCTGTTCATTGCGTTATCGTTAGTTGGTACGTTTTTGTTGCAAAAACTGATCAGAAAAATTATTAGCAGTCAGGCTGCCAAAGTACATTACAGTTTTGCCCGGATGCTGCTAAATTCGCTTTTATCCTGCTCCGCGCACTACATGCTGGCGCTACTTTTAACCTCTTCCTTCGCTGTTTATTTTCTATATCTTGGATTGTCTCTAGAGCAGTTTCCATTCATTGCATTGGTGACGATTGGCCTGTTCCTGTACGTATTACTCACCTTGATTTTAAGGGTAGTTTTAAACCCGGTGAAACCAGCAAAACCGCTTATTAATCTACAACAAGAAGTAGCGCAGACACTGGCAAAACGGCTTCGCCTGCTCGCCAAACTGCTGTTTATAGGATTTCTGATTTACTCCGCAAGTAATTTGCATGATTTTTCTGATTCAGTTACCGGCATTCTACGTAACATCTATATCACCCTGATAATACTGAATCTATGCTGGGCTTTTTGGCTAATCGGCTATATCCGCGGCCTCGCTAATACGCATTTTCTTCGATCGGTTATCGTCATAACACTATTAGGCAGCCTGTTTGCAGACTGGGCGGGTTATAACAATTTCGCCAATTTTGTCGTCATCGGGATTTCTGCTTCGATTGTTGCCTGGATTCTGACGCATTTTGTCTCCACTTTATGGACGGAATTCTTCGACAGCCTGGACGATGGCGATTTTGCCTGGCAACGTTATTTACGACGCAAGATAGGCGTGCAACCAGAGGAAAATATGCCAGGCTCACTCTGGTTCAGGTTTACCTTCGTGATTGTTGTCTGGTCGGTATTTGCGATCATGATGCTGAAGATCTGGGGATTGTCGGATCGCAGTCTACTGATCATTCAAAACTACGTGATCGAGGGATTTGAAGCAGGGCCTGTTCGCATAGTCCCGTCCAGGCTTATTTTTGCACTGTTAGCATTTGCAGTATTACTGTCGCTGGTCGGCTGGATTAAACGTCGGCTGCAAAAAAGCTGGCTCAGTCGTTCGCGTATGGACCGCGGCAGTAAGGAATCGATGGTTGCTTTGACGGGATATGTCGGTGTTGTTATTGCGCTAATAGTCGGTTTGTCGGTAGCCGGGTTAGAGCTGGATAATCTGGTGTTGATCGCGGGTGCTTTGTCGGTCGGTATTGGTTTCGGATTACAAAATGTGGTGAACAATTTTGTCTCTGGTATCGTGCTGTTGTTCGAGCGTCCGATTAAGACTGGCGACTGGATAATCGTCGGAGGCAGCGAGGGATATGTGAAAAAAATTAAGTTACGCTCGACAGTAATTCAGACATTTGATCGAGCCGACATCATTGTTCCCAATTCGGAAATTATTGCCAGCCAGGTGACAAACTGGATGCTGAATGATTCCATAGGCCGTGTCAAAATACCGGTCAGGGCGGCCTATGGTACGGACCCCCGGCTGGTGGAACAGGTCTTGCTAAAAATTGCCAACGCACATCCGATGGTGGTTAACCGCAGTCCGACTATTGAGGCACCCAGTGTATTATTTAGGGAATTCGGGGAAAGTGCCTTAATTTTTGAAATGCGCTGTTTTATTTCGGAGATCGATTATTTCAGGCAGGTTGTCAGTGAAATTAATTTTTCCATTTTCGAGGCATTCAAGGAAGCTGGGATTGAAATTCCATTTCCACAGACAGACCTGCATTTGAAATCGAGCGAAATTTCCGCATTTAATCCCGGCAAGTAAGCCGCGACATCATCACTACTACTGCTAACATCATTTCGATAACACGATCACCCACGGTTAATTTAATGTCTCAGTTGAAACTATTTATAACCGGTCACAAGGGTTTCGAGACCCTTTTGTATCACGAGATACGCCGCATACTGCATGATCGTGACGCAGTGATTACCCGGCGCTATGGCGGTGTCGAGATACTGGGGGGTATAGAGAATGCCTATCGGATATGTCTCCATTCCAGACTGACCAACCGTGTTTTTTGTGAACTGAAAACATTTAAAGCTGAAAATGAAGACCAACTGTATGCGGCTGTATTTGACCTGGACTGGAGCGAACACCTGAGTCCGCAACAGAGTTTTGCCGTATCGGCTACCTTGTCAGGTTCGAAGATGGATCATACTCATTATGCTTCACTCAAGGTCAAAGATGCGATTGTCGATCAGTTTCGTCAAACAGTGCAAAGTCGACCCTCAATCGAGAAGCATCAACCCGATATCCAGATCCATATCAACATACACAATAATCAGGCGAGTTTGAGTCTGGATTTGTCCGGCGAAAGCCTGCACAAACGCGGGTATCGTACCGAGCATGCAGGTGCACCCTTGAAAGAGCACCTGGCTGCTTCCATAATCGCGCATGCCGGTTGGACAGCTGAAATAGCAAACAGCCATCGATTTATTGATCCAATGTGTGGTTCGGGAACATTCGCGATAGAGGCAGCGATGATCGCAGCCAATATCGCGCCGGGGCTCGACCGTGTTTATTTCGGATTTTCGAAATGGCTTCAGCATGATGAGCGTTTATGGCGGCGATGCCTTGCCGATGCGGAAAACGAAATAAATACCTCAGTAAAAACTATTATTATGGCGAGTGATTATGACGCCAGGGCAATCGACATAGCCCGTGCAAACGCTAGTCGTGCCGGTGTTGAAGCACTGATTCATTTTTCCCACCAGGACATCATCGAGCTGAGCATCGAAGCCGGCGAAGTACCTTCTATCATCGTGTGTAACCCTCCGTATGGCGAACGTCTGAAGAGTGAGCAGGGCCTGGCGGCTTTATACGGTGATATGGGCGCTAGCTTTCGTCGTATTGGTCCTGCGATGTTACACATCATTTCGGCTAACCCCGATTTACTGCATCGCCTGCGTTTGACCAGGGTCTCAAAAAAGGCCGTGAGAAATGGCCCGATTGAATGCCTGCTGGCCAGCTTTGAAATCATTGATGAAAGCCCGGCGCAGAAATCGATCAGCGATACCAGGACATCGCCTTCAACAATTTCAAATATCAGGGAAGGCGCGCGTGAATCGGTAACGCCATTGATCAATCGATTGCAAAAAAACGCCAAACACCTGGCGCGCTGGGCTAAAAGAAACGGTGTCAGTTGCTATCGGCTTTATGATGCCGACTTGCCCGAATATTCATTTGCTCTCGACGTTTATCAGAGCGAAATATCGTCTTTGAGGCGCTGGTATCATTTGCAGGAATACCAGGCACCAAAAATTATTGACGCAGATAAAGCAGAGGCCCGAATCGAATTAGCCAAACAGGCGGTCAGTCAGGTATTCGAAATAGACGATGCGATGTTGTTTTGTAAAACCAGGAAACGTCAGCGTGGAAGCCAGCAGTACGAAAAGCAGGACAACCAGGGCGAACTGTTTCAGGTACGGGAGGGTGCGGCATCGTTACTGGTGAATTTGAGCGATTATCTCGATTCTGGTTTATTTCTCGATCATCGAATTCTCCGGCAACGCGTCTTCGATGGTTCGAAGGGCAGGGCTGTGCTCAATTTATTTTGTTATACCGGTGCCGTGGGTGTGCAGGCAGCTCTCGGTGGTGCGAGCCTGGTGACGAATGTCGATATGTCTGCTACTTATTTAAAATGGGCCAGAGAAAACCATGCGATTAACCAACTCGACGATGAATCTAAATACCAGTTCCTGCGCGCGGACGTCGTCGAATTACTGCAAAATCCGTCGCGATTTGGTATCGACAGGCTGTTTGATTTAATTTTCCTCGATCCTCCATCATTTTCAAATTCGAAAAAGATGCGACAAACGCTCGATATTCAACGCGATCACGAGCACATGATCGAACGATCGATGAAGTTAGTGAAGCAGGATGGCTTGCTGCTGTTCTCGACTAACAAAAAGGCGTTCAAATTGTCTGGCTTAGTGGCTTCTCAGTATGCCATCGCTGAAATCTCCAGAGAAACCATTTCCGCAGACTTTAAACGCAGGCCCGGAATCCATCGTTGTTGGGAAATACGTCATAATGAATGTTAGGGCCGATACAGACAATTACCTGGATTTATTTATCAACGATATTCCATTGATGGATGTACGCGCACCGGTTGAATATAGCAAGGGTGCTTTTCCAAACGCTGTCAATATTCCTCTGCTCGACGATAAGCAACGCGAGCAAATTGGAATTAGATACAAGAATGCCGGCGAAGAAGAAGCGATAAAGCTGGGTCTGGATTTGGCCACAACCGAGATCCGTGAACAGAGAATGCGAGCGTGGAAGAAATTTTGCCGCGATAACCCGAAAGGCTATTTATATTGTTTTCGCGGCGGCCTGCGTTCACGTACCACGCAGAACTGGATTCGTGATCAGGGCATCGATTATCCGTTGATTAACGGCGGTTATAAAGCCATGCGCCGATTTTTGATCGACGCATTAGATACCAGTATAGCGACAATCCCACTGGTCATTGTCAGTGGACTCACTGGTTGCGGTAAAACCCGCGTATTGCGTAAAATTAGCCGCAATATTGACCTTGAAGGTATAGCTAATCATCGAGGCTCGGCATTTGGAAGCGATGCTAGCGACCAACAGCCGAGCGTGATCGACTGGGAAAATCGGGTTTCCATAGAATTCTTAAAGC
>CBDUSZ010000245.1:0-4846 GCA_965370015.1 uncultured bacterium
CAGGGAATAATAGTCAGCCAGCCGAAAAATGGTATCGGTGACTATGGATTGAGTGAAGAAGGGGTATTGCAAGTGACAAAAAGTGAATGGTCAAAGATTGATCTGAATAGAAATTCGCTGATTGTCAGTTCTGATTTTAAGCGCGCCAGGGAAACTGCCGAAATTATGCATCGATTACTTGAATGCGATGCATCAATTGTATTCGACAAGCGTCTAAGGGAGCGAAATTTTGGCGAGTTGGAATTGAGTGCTGATAACGCGTATGCGTCAGTCTGGTGCGAAGACAAAATTGACCCTGATAACAATCTTGGCGGCGTAGAGAGTCCCAATCAGGTGATGCAGCGGGTATCGGCGCTGGTATCCGAGTATGAAAATAAATTATCGGCGAGGACGCTGTTACTCATATCGCATGGAGACGCTTTGCAAATATTACATACCGCATTTTTGCAGCAGAATGCTTCGAAGCATCGCCAGCAGCTGCACCTGAATACCGCTAATATCAGAGAATTAGTTTTAGTCGCAGATTGATCCGGCCTGGGTCGGGACTGCCCGTCGCAGATAAACGTAATACATCGAGGCAACTGATATTAGAGACATTATTATCAGTCCGCCGACGGCCAGTTGAAAATTCTCTGCACCACCAATTCCGACAATCACTGCCCCGGCGAACCCGCCGACGGCCATTTGCCAGGATCCGGCAAGCCCGGTGCCCGTTCCAGCGTGCAGACCAGCCGCTGAAATCGCTCCAATGGTGGTGTTGGCGACTACAATGCCGTTGGCAAAGCCAAATAAAATACCCGGTAAGGCCAGTGACAGGGCGTGCGTCAAGCCGACGGCTTGTGTTGTATAAAGTGCGATCACCGATACCAGGGTTAATAAACAACCTGTCATGGAAGCCCGTTCGATGCCCCGAGAAACGAAATAGACGCTATTGATGGCATTGCCTAGTAAATAGGATACCGGCGTCAACGAAAACCAAAAGCCAAATTCGATTGGCGAGAAGCCGAGTCGTTGATATTGATAGGGCAAAAAACCGTTTAAGGCAAAAAACATTCCGACCTGCATGCCGCTGGTGAGGGCGAAAAATACAAAAATTCGATTGCGTAATACGATGCGATAAGCCGATATGACTGTCGCAATATTAATCGAGCTTGTGCGGTGTAAATTGGTCTCTTTTATCATCAATAAAGCCAGCATAAACACCGCAAAACCGCCAGCTGAGATAACGATCATCGGGCCTTTCCAGCCAGCCGCCTGCACTAGAACGCCCCCGAGAGTTAGTGCCAGAATTGGCACAACGGCCAACATTGCTGATACCACAGACATGTTGCGTGCGGCCTCGGTGCGATCAAAGCAATCATTGACTATGGCCTTCCCCATAGACAAACAGGCTGCTGCGCCCAGACCCTGAATAATTCGGTATAAGGTCAAAGACTCGATGCTATCTGTCATCGCCGCCGCTGCCCCACCAAGCCCGTAAAGCATGGATCCAAAAAGCAATATTGGTCGACGCCCAAAACGGTCAGACAGGGTGCCATATGCCAGCTGTCCGACCGCTAGCGCTACTAGATATACGGTCAATAACTGTTGTACCGCTGCACTGGAGACTCCAAATTCTCCCTGTATCATGGGCAGGGCAGGTGTTAACAGGGTTATCCCCATAACCGAGCTGGCAACGGTGAGAGCCACCAGCCACATGGGCGGTGGCACGGGACGCTTGAGCGATGTTTGTTGGCGCAAATTCAACTGGTTCACAATTTTGCAAAAGCTATTAAATAATCGAGCATGCTAGCGACTTTGAGCCCTCTTGATTAACCATTTCAATTGACCAGTAAAATTAATGTTTCTAATATTTGAAATTATGAATGGAGAAAATTTCAAGTTTCCGACAACAGCATGACATAATTATCAGTCCTGCCATACAATTACCGCGGCAGTTGAGATAGGCTTTATTGTGATGTATGTAGCAATTACTATTCAACACCAAGAGATATGAATCCCATGCTTGATCAGGCACGCCAACGTACAGCTGAGTTTCAGGCACGGCTTAAGGCGGCGAACATTGAAGTAGCAATCATCACCGACGAAAGCTCTATCGGCTATCTTGCAGGATTTTGGGGTTATCTTTCGGTTGAATTTGGACGTCCGACATTTCTGCTGGTACGTCCCGATGAAGCGCCGGTTGTCATCACCCCCGCGATGGAAAGTGAGATGGTTTCAGCGATGACCTGGGTTGAAAATATTGAGACCTGGGAAGATTCTGGCGATAATCGGTGGGGAAATGTTTTGGCCCGGGTGCTGGGTAATAACCCCGGTCGCATCGGTGTGGAGTCGGCAGCCTTGCCACCTATTGTGCGTAACTGGTTTGATGACGTGAGGCCGGGTACTGAATTGTCCAATGTCTCGGCTTTATTGGGTGAAATGCGCATGATTAAATCGGCCGCAGAAATTCAGGTAATGCGGCAGGCGGGTGAAATTGCGGGCGCGATGATGCAGGCAGCGGAGGACGCGCTTGGCGACGGAGTCGCAGAGTATGAGGCTGCCCTGGCCGTGATTAACGCCGGTACGCGCAAGGCTGCCGGATTTCTTACTGCGAAAGGCTGGGAAGCCTTCATTTCGCCGATGATTTACAATTTACAGATTATGCAATCGGGGCGCGATACTTCGATGGTGCATCGTCGAGCGAGTGTTAAAACCTTGCAGAAAGGGGATCCGGTCTATTTCTGTTTTTGTAACATGGCACAGTTCAAGCTGTACAAACTTGGCTTCGATCGGATGTTCTTCATTGAGGAAGTATCTGATGAGGCCGCCGAGGTGCAACAGACGGCGATTGATGCGCAACAGGCAGCCATCGCTGCTATTCGGCCAGGGGTTACCGCGGAGTCGATTGCTGCGGCGGCCAATGATATCTACCGGCAGCGGGGTTACCTGAGCGGGTATCGCACCGGCCGTTCGATAGGTATGGCGTACCTGGAATCACCTGAACTTAAAACAGGTGACAAGACGATCCTGCGGGCGGGGATGACATTTGCGGTAGATGGTGGTATTTCTGTTGATGGTGAGTTGGGTGGGCGTATAGGAGACTCTATCGTCGTCACCGAGACCGGCAGCGATTACCTGACCAGCTATGCGCGTAAAATTCTGACTGTGAAGCGATAATAGTGGTTCGCCGATTAACCCGGTGATTCGCCCGGCAGGTAATTTTTAGCAGAATGGGCGAAGAAGTCCCACAGCGCCTGCGAGGAGGGCAGCAGGCGTTTATTTTTGTGTTTGACCACAAACCATTTCTTGTTTATCGGTAAACCTTTAATATTGAGCGCTATTAATCGCTTTGCTTCAAGTTCTGCGGCGACCGTGTGAGCAGAAATTAAAGCGATACCCATCCCAGCCATTACCGCTTGCTTGATGGTTTCATTGCTGCCAAATTCGACGCCAGTGCCGGGCAAAATACCACTTTTATCGAATAGCTTGTCGATCACGGAGCGTGTGCCTGAACCTGCTTCTCTGAGTAAAAATGTTTGATCTTTCAACGCTGAAAATGAAATCTGCTGTTTGGCGCAAAATTCATGCTCAGGGGAAGCTATTATTATTTGCGGATGCTTGCCAATGTATTCGCTATTCACCTCGAAGTGGGATGGTGGCAGGCCGGTAACGGCAAAGTCGAGTTCGAGGTTTTCCAGTTTGGCAATCGTCGCCTCCCGGTTGCCTACCTGCAGTTGTAATTTAACACTGGGGTTTAACTTATTAAAGGCAGCCAGCACGGTTGGTGCAAAATAGCGTGCAGTACTTACTACGCCAACCGATACCTCCCCGCGGTCTATGCCACTTAACGCGTCGAGAGATTCACTGCATGCAATCAGGGCTGACCGAATCTCGACAGCAAAATCAAGCACCACTTTACCACCGGTGGTCGGTTTCAATCCGTTTTTGGTACGCTCGAACAGTGGAATCCCTGCGCTCTTTTCCAGTTCTCGTAGTTGTAAGGACACGGCTGGGGAAGTCAGGTGAAGCTGTCTAGCGGCGCCAGAAATACTTCCATTTTGCATCACTGCGGTAAATCCGCGCAGCTGCTTGAGTGTTATCTGGCGAATCCATGGAGAAAGTTTTTCTTTCATATGGTGAAAGATAATTAAACTTTACTGAAGAAGCAAGCCATATCATGATGGCTACAAGATTTATATCATCAGGAGTTGATGAGACATGGTCGATGAAACATCATTAAGGAGTCATCTGCATACCTGGTCACAGGGGGATCCGGACCGATCGGAGATTGCAGCCACGGTCGAGTGTATTGCAGCAACATCAATAAAACTGGCACAGATGGTTGCCCACAGCGCCTTCAATGCTGTCAGCGGAGATCCAGTGGGTGAAAATGCCGATGGTGACACCCAAAAGCCATTAGGTATCCGCGCACATCAATTATTCGAAGGTGCGTTGCGCAATGCACCCGTTGGCATATTGGTTTCGCAGCAAATCGATGAGGCAATTTTGGTTGATAAACAGGCCTCGTTGGGAGTTGCTATTGATGCGCTTGACGGGTCTTCAAATATCGATACGAATTTGTCGGTTGGTAGCGTATTTTCTATTTTTTCGTTTGGCTCGGTGGGTACAGATCTGACCCGGAAACAGTTTCTGAAAAAAACCGGAACCGATCAGGTAGCAGCCGGATTTATTGTTTTCGGGCCGCAGACGACACTGACTTTAAGTTGTCGCAATGGTACCCATATTTTTGCCCTGAATCACACCCGGGGTGAATTTTTTCTGGTGCGAGAGGATATCCAAATCCCGCCGGAGATGCGTGAGTTTGCCATTAATGCTTCCAACTATCACCACTGGGACAACGCTA
>CBDUSZ010000246.1:0-4834 GCA_965370015.1 uncultured bacterium
GCCAATCTTGCCAATAGATTGACTAAAGCTGGCCCCATGAGCGAAGCGATTGCTTTGGGTCTTGCCTGCGATTGGCGCCTTGATTTGGCCTATTTTAACTTCACATCTGAATGATCCAGAATTAATCAGAGGCTCCTTGATGCTATATAACCTGATCAAACCCCTGCTGTTTTCGGTCGATACCGAGCTGGCGCACGAGGTCAGCCTGGAGCTGTTAAATGAATTCAGTTCATTGCTGCCCCAGACTCGAATCGAAAATCCCAGGCAGGTGATGGGGATCAATTTTCCTAATCCAGTCGGTCTCGCCGCCGGATTCGACAAAAATGGCGATTATCTACCGGGCCTCTCGACGATGGGATTTGGTTTTATCGAAGTCGGCACCGTCACGCCGCTGGCACAGGAGGGCAATCCGAAGCCGCGTCTATTCAGGTTAATTCGCCACCGTAGCATCATTAATCGCATGGGATTTAACAATAAAGGCGTCGACTACTTGTTACAACATATACCCGAGCGGCCAAGACCCTATGTGCTGGGTATAAACATCGGTAAAAACCTGACTACCGCGGTTGAAAACGCATTGTCTGACTATCGTATTTGTCTGCAAAAAGTTTATCCGCAGGCCGACTATATCAGCGTCAATATATCCTCACCAAATACACCGGGGTTACGCAAGTTGCAAAGCGAAGCCGCACTCGATGCACTACTGAGCGGCATCCATGAGACGCGAAAATCGTTGCAGGATCAGTATCAATACGACAGGCCAATTGCCTTGAAAATATCGCCTGATCTGGACGATGAGGCGATACCGGTAATTGCAGAATTACTTATAAAACATCAGATCGACGCACTTATCGCTACCAATACGACACTAGATCGTTCACTGGTTCAGCGCCATCCGAATGCCGCCGAAGCCGGGGGTTTAAGTGGCGAAGCGCTTTGTCAAAAATCAAGGCATGTACTGAGCCAGTTCCATCGAGTCCTGCAGGATGAGATCCCGATTATATCGGTAGGCGGCATAGTCACGGCGGGCGAAGTCCAACTACGCATGCAACTCGGCGCGAGTCTTGTACAGTTGTATACTGGGCTAATCTACCAGGGTCCGAAACTAGTGCGCGAAGCCGCACGGGTGAATTTTTAAGCCATGCCAGAATCGACCTCAGCACAAAATATTATCACCCACTGGATCAATGCCTGTAGCCGGACCCTTCAGAATAATGATCACGTCGCGC
The DNA here is from genome assembly GCA_965370015.1 of uncultured bacterium. Taxonomy (GTDB): domain Bacteria; phylum Pseudomonadota; class Gammaproteobacteria. The sequence continues at coordinate 1,230 of CBDUSZ010000246.1, forward strand.
ATATGAATTTGATATCAAAAGACGTTCAGGTTTTTGGCGTACCCGGGTTTGAGGTTATCGGCTACCAGGACTGGTACGCACAAAGCGAGCACGAATTTAGACAGCGACTCATACTGGATGCGCAATATGAGGGCATGAAAATACGCCAGGAAAATGAGTCTCAAATCATGTTTGCGACAATGGAATCGATTACTGCCGCTGATAAAAGCGTTAATAAACAAGCCATAGAAGTGGTGCTGGCGAAGGAAATCGACGGTGAGTGGCGGGTCATACAGGAGCGTTTGCTGAGTGTGGATGAAGCAAAACATTTGGGAATCACCTAATGAGCGACTCGATGACGTCACTGCAAGACGCTAAAGCTTTTTTAAACCAACTGCCCTCCCAGCTCGATGAATATCTGGATGATTCTAATCGTCAGCTACTGCACCAGTTAATCCAGGCATTCGATCAATTTTTCGATGTCATTTCCAGGGTCAATTTACAGCAGGATGAAAACCAGGCCATCGATGCGAACGAGGCTACCGATATCGGCGACCACGGGTTTCTGCTGCTGCTAAAGTTAGTCGACCTGATGGAGCGTCTCGATCTTCCGCAAAAGCGCCAGGAGGTGGAACAGATATCGCTGATATTTGTGCGCTGGGTATTGCGTTTTGGCGGCAACATCAATCACCTGGAGTCGTTGGTTAACGCCTTTGCTCATTTAGCCAATACCATGCATGACCATGATTCTCTAAAAAAACTGTCGGGGTTAATGGCTCAGGTGGTAGATGCCTGTGCGTCGGAGATCAAACAGGACCTGGATAAAAGCAACGAATTTCGTCCCTGGCGATTGTTACATATCAATCGCGGAATCGTCGCCACCAGAACCCATGACCTGGAAATAATGAAAAACGCATTCGACGAGCTGCTGGTATATCTGCCCCAGGAGGCGGGCAGCTTTTTCGATGAGGGCATACGCGAGATGGAAGCGCAGGATTATCCACCGCATGTGAGGGAATTAATTGCTTTTTATCAGTTACACAAACCTGCTATCCACTTGCACTAAGTTCGCCGGTCCTAGCTGCTTCGAATCGACTAGTTGCCGCTTGGCACCAGCGCTATTTCGTCGCCTGCGTATACCCGTTGTGATGGTTTAACAAACTGCTTGTTAACGGTGATAGTCAGAAGCTTTGTCTGCAACAGACTGGAATCAAACCTCTGGCGAAGCTGGTTGACCACATCTTCGACGGTTTTAATTTCATCGCCAGGCTCTAGTTCAAGGTTTTCGCAGCCTGCCTCGGCGACCAGGCCGACAAAAAATAGCACTCTTATTGTGTCACCCGCGCGCCGTTTTCCAGTCGGCAGACGGGCAAGCTGTTGAACATAGTCGTGCCAGTAATTAGGGTAATTTTCGCCCAGGTTTTTCAGCGTTTTCCACGAATAAATACCGCTATCGTGGCCATCGTCAAATACCAGCCGAACCGCATACTGCCCCACCGGTTCGATGCTGCTAATGTTCACCTGCTCTTTACCAACAATAGTTTCGCCGCGGTTTTTGGCAGCCCTGACTTCCGCTGACGGCGAGTACACGCGCAAATATTCACAGGGTAATTTATAGCTGGTCTGGTCGCTGAAATGCACCTCCAGTAACCTGGTTTTCTGATGCAATTTAATTTGCGTCGGTACCATCTCGCTCATGACACGGTGATACTGACTTTGTATCCAGCATACTTTCGTATATTGATTACACCGCTGTCGAGGATCAAATATTGCCCCTTGATCGCATCCAGTCGGCCTTCAAAGCCTGGGGTTTTATCAAGATTAAAGCTGACAATTTTGGTTGGGTACTGGTGTGCCGGATACTGGAAGTCCAGGCTGGCGTTTTTATCTGCGATTATTTCGATATCACTTGTTACTTCGTCGTCGAGTCCAGAAGCAACAGCAGGCCATAAGGATTCGAATATCTGGTACAGGTCCAGCGGCTCAACCTCGTTTTTCAACATGGTGCGCCAGTTGGTCCTATCACTGATGTGTTTTTTAAACGCCGATTCAACTAATCCGGAATAATAGCGTTTCGAGACACGCAGTATGGGCAGTGCCTGTAGCGCACCCTGATCAATCCAACGTGTTGGCAGTTGGCTTTCACGGGTAATACCAACCTTTGCCCCGGATGTATTCGACAGGTAAACAATATGCGGTTTCATGCAATACGATAAACCCCATTCGGGTTCACGACAGGTGCCAAGGTGGAAATGACATCTCTCTGGGGACACGATACACAAATCGCATTGCGCCAGGCTGGTAAAACAGGGGTAACAATAACCCTGGTTGAAACTTTTATTTATCTTCCGCCCACAATGGATGCATTCAATTTGATGCAAATTTTCGATCGTAACTTTTTTGCCCAGCCAGTCATTTAGGCGTATTTTTTGCCCGCATAGCTCAAGTTCATAAACTACCGTTTTTTCGTGGTAGCTATGCATCTTGTGTAAATTGCCCTGGTATTTCACGGTTTCTGGCTTTCCAGTCGGTACACAGTTTCGGTCAGTGCGGTTAAGCCCTTTTCGCGCCAACGCGGCCTCACATCGATCACATCATTTTGTTCCAGTACATTGAGCGAGTAATTGGACGCGTAATATCGACTCACTTCCGCTGTCGAAACAGCAAATGGAGGGCCCGCCATTTCAGCCTGATCATAATCCAGTGTAATCAACAGCTGGTCGGTAGCTTTTGGCAATATAGATTGCATATGGGCGCAATATCGATTCCGGTTGGACGCATCAATTGCGATTAACGCAGCCTTGTCATAAACCATTTTACAGGCCGATAAATCTTCCTGCTGCAAATCGAAGTAATCACCCTGGATCAGTCTGATATTGCCGCTTATACGTAACAGGAACCGGTCTGATTCAAATTGCTGGTATTGCAGATTATGTTCAGCAAAAAATGTCTCGATTGCAATTTGCGATAGTTCTATACCGACTACCTGAAATCCCTGCTGTGCAAGCCATGCGATGTCGTGGGTCTTACCGCAAAGTGGTAAAAATATCATCTCGCCCGGATTCAAATTAAATTCAGGCAGGTATCGACGAAGACGGGGATTTACTGTGGACTCGTGGAAACCAATGCGGTTTTGTTTCCATCGATCCAGCCATTGGTCGGGATGCATAGCAGGCAGAATAGGAAAATAGCACCTTACTCCTTTCAGGCTAAAAATTCATCGATTTTCAACATTCTGCAATTCGATGAAGACAGATTCATTTCGTACTGTAACCGGGTATCTGTGCAGACCTCTCGGGGCAAGCGGACTAAAGCTCTCTCCCGTTGTAATATCAAACTCGGCGCCATGCCAGGGACAAACAATCTGATCACCCTGCAATTCGCCTGTACACAAACTGGCAAATTTATGCGGGCAGGCATTATCAAGTGCATAAAAGGTATGTTGATAATAGATTAGAGCGATCTGCCTACCATCAACTGAAATACATTGGAGGTGTTTTGAGCGAAGCTTATGTACAGGATGTACTGTATGCCGATTTTGCATCGTTACATGGGCAAGGGATGTTCCTACATCCCTATTGCATTTCCACCATCCATGGCGGTCATGTAACTTATTAGAGCACCAA
>CBDUSZ010000247.1:0-4758 GCA_965370015.1 uncultured bacterium
CAAGTTCGATGGGGATATGCATTTTGCTACTTATATAGAAGTGGGTGAGAAAGTATTAGATCCGGCCAAAAACTACCAAAATAACGTTTTTAACACACAGAATCTACTGGATACGATGGTAAAACATGACGTTAATAACTTTATTTTCTCATCTACAGCAGCTATTTTTGGTGAACCTGAATACTTGCCGATTGATGAAACACACCCCAGAAACCCGATTAATCCCTATGGCCGTAGTAAGCTCATGGTAGAGCAAATGCTGGCGGATTATGATACTGCTTATGGTTTGAAATCTATTGCTTTGCGTTATTTCAATGCCGCTGGTGCTGATCCAGACGGAAAACTGGGAGAAAGACACAATCCCGAGACCCATCTTATTCCGTTAGTGCTGCAAGCTGCGTCTGGAAGACGTCAATCCATATCAGTATTTGGTCAGGATTACGGAACATCAGACGGTACCTGTGTTCGCGATTATATTCACATCAATGATTTATGCGATGCCCACTTGCAATCGCTCACAAAATTACAATATAGCGATAAAAGTATGTGCTATAACCTTGGGAACGGCCAGGGATTTTCGGTTAAGCAGATAATTGATACTGCTGAAAAAATTAGTGGTAAGGATATTCAGGTTATATATACAAATCGACGATCTGGTGACCCTGCAGAACTAGTGGCGGATGCTACAATGGCAAAACAGGATCTCGACTGGAAACCAAATTTTACCAATCTGGAGCAGATAGTTGAAACAGCCTGGCAGTGGGAGAAGTCATTTTTTAGCTAATTTGATGGATGTTTATTAGAGTCATTCCGGCCTCGGAGCCGGAATGACGATAAGCCCCAGGAAATCATGAAATTATGTTACTGAACAAAGAACTGCCTTACTCATTTTGTAAACGCTATGGGGTAATTGCCACCACTTCGCTTAACAGCGGCGAAATTAGCCTCGTTACACGAGGTGAAACCTCGTTGAATGCAATTGCCGAAGCCCAGCGTTTACTCGGTATGGTTACTCAGGTCTCTACGGAAAGCGAGGTTGAATTCAATCGGTTATTGAGCCGGCATTTCGAAAATAATCGTGATAATTCCTTTACCGAGGCAGAGAAAATTGGCGGGGAATTAAATCTCCATGATGTCGCTAGAGAGCTACCGGAACCGGAAGATTTACTCGAAAGCGATGACGATGCACCAATCATTCGTCTGATTAACGCTCTGATCACCGAGGCAATCAAGGAAAACGCTTCCGATATCCATGTCGAACCCTTCGAATCTCGACTCTCTATCCGTTTCCGCGTAGATGGTGTATTGCGTGAGGTGCTAGAACCACCACGTCAAATAGCCTCACTGTTGTGTTCCAGAATCAAGGTTATGGCGCAACTCGACATCGCCGAAAAACGATTGCCGCAAGATGGTCGCATTGCGCTCAAAGTGGCAAATCGTCCAGTTGATATCAGGGTATCGACCTTGCCATCGGGTCACGGCGAGCGCGTGGTTATGCGGATTCTCGACAAGCAGGCCGGGCGACTGGATTTACGACAACTTGGCATGGGTGAAGTGCATCAGCAACGGCTCGCCAAAATTATTCAAAAACCACACGGTATTATCCTCGTTACCGGGCCAACTGGCTCAGGCAAAACCACCACTCTGTATGCGATGCTATCCGCATTGAACGATGCCAAACGTAATATCCTGACGGTTGAAGATCCCATTGAATATGACCTCGACGGTATCGGTCAGACACCGGTAAATACTAAAGTCGATATGACCTTCGCCAGGGGACTACGAGCAATATTAAGACAGGATCCGGATGTAGTGATGGTCGGCGAAATTCGAGATAGTGAAACCGCGCAAATAGCCGTGCAGGCGAGTTTGACCGGTCACCTGGTATTGTCGACTTTGCATACCAACTCCGCCGTGGGTGCTATCACCCGTCTTCAGGACATGGGGGTAGAGCCGTTTTTACTGTCATCGACCTTGTTGGGTGTTATATCCCAACGTCTGGTGCGCAGCCTGTGTACTAAATGTAAAGCCGAATTGAGTTTGAGTGACGAAGAATTGAGCAACTATGGAATAGCCAAGACCGACAATATTTATCAAATTAAGGGTTGCTCCAGTTGCTTGAAATCCGGTTACAAGGGCCGTTCGGGTATTTATGAAATGATAGAAATCGATGATGCCCTGGCTAGCATGATTCACGATAATGAAAGCCAGGCGCGAATAGAAAGTTACTGCCACAGCAAAAGTCAAAATTTACGCGACGATGGCATCCGTAAGGTTATCCGGGGTGAAACTACTCTCGACGAAGTGCTTCGAGTTACCCGCGATAACTTACAGGGGTAATATATCGCCATGGGCGCATTTGAATATCAGGCGGTAGATGCCGAGGGTAAAACTCAAAAGGGCATAATCGAGGCCGACACAGCAAAGCAGGCGCGACAACAATTACGCGGCATGAGCCTGATGCCGCTCGATATTGACGAAGTATCAAAAACCCTGCTCCACACAGACATTAAATTAAGGCGCGACAAAATAAATGTGGCGACGGTAGCGTTGATTACGCGACAGATAGCAACCTTAATCAGTGCCGGTCAACCTGTAGAATCTGCTTACTTTGCGGTTTCCAGGCAAACGCCAAAAAACCAGGTGAAACGCGTATTACTCCTGGTGCGCGCCAAAGTACTGGAGGGTTTTCCGTTATCTGATGCATTGAGAGAATTTCCAAAAATATTTGACTCAATGTACTGTGCTTCAGTAAACGCGGGAGAGCAATCAGGCCTGCTCGATGTTGTCATGGTGCGACTAGCTGACTATCTTGAAGCGAGGCAGGATTTACAGCGTAAAACCAGCCAGGCACTTATTTACCCGATTTTGTTGAGTGCCGTGGTTTTTTTACTGGTGGCTGGATTACTCACATTTGTAGTCCCGCAGATTGTCCAGGTGTTTGAGGGATTCGACCAGGAATTGCCACTTATCACCCAGTGGCTTATTAAAATATCTGATTTTTCCAAAGCCTATGGCCTATACCTGCTAGCCGGGCTCGTAGTAGTTAGCTGGCTTTATCGCAGACTACTGAGAATTGCCTGGTTCAGTCTGCTACGCGATCGTATCCTACTCACAATACCCTTTATCCGCTATCTGGTTAAATTGTCGAATACAGCCCGATTTACTCGCACTATGAGCATCCTGGTATCTAGTGGCGTGACTGCGCTCGACTCCATTCGCATATCGGCGGAGGTTATTCTCAGTCAACCGATTAAGACCACGGTGGTAAAAGCGGCTGGTCGCGTGCGGGAAGGTGAACATATTTCGCTAGCACTGGAGCAAACCGGATATTTCAGCCCAATCGTGCTGCAATTGATCGAAATCGGCGAATCCAGCGGTAAACTGGGCGATATGCTAGAAAGGTCGGCGAAGTCAGAAGAAAATGAATTTGCTGGTATTACGGCATTATTTATAGGCCTGTTCGAACCAGCGATGATACTGGTAATGGGGATGATTGTGTTGGCTATCGTATTGGCTATTCTGCTGCCTATCTTTGATATGAATGATTTACTTCAATAGCAGATCGATAGCCGGATGGTATTTTGTAGCGGCAATGTTGGCTGTCATGACGATTTTTCAGTTGCTCGATATCCGCGATCTTCGTTACCAGTCAAATTGGTGGGTGGAAGGAGAATATTGGCGTGGCTTTAGCGCGCACTGGGTCCACGCCAATTGGCAACATCTATTACTCAATGTCACTGGCCTGATACTCTGCATGACTATCGCTTCACCAACCTGGTCGACCTGGCGATGGCTCGTCTATCATTTGTATCTGGCCCTGGGTCTTTCTATATTATTTAGTTTGCGCAACCCGAATTTACAATGGTACGTCGGTTATTCGGGCGTATTGTTCGGCATTTATCTGCTTGCTGCTTTAGATCTTTACGCAAGGGATAAGACTATCGCGCTATTACTCGGTGCAGCAATCGTCACAAAAGTGGTATTGGAGCAGTTGACCGATATCAGCATCACGAGTGGAGATTTGATTGGTATACCGGTCGTTATTGATGCTCATTTATACGGATTATTTCTAGGATTATCGATTGCACTCACACAACGAGTTTATACAATATGGATTAGACGCGATAAAGTTGACACATCATCAATAAACAACAAGACAGACTCAGGTTAACGGATAACGAAAAATCTATGAAAATACCGACATCACAGAAAGGCTTCACACTGCTAGAGATCATAGTTGTTGTAACTATCATCGCAATTCTGGCTGCCTATATTGCGCCTAAAGTTGTCGGTCGCGCCGACGATGCGAGAATAGCCAAGGCAAAAAGCGATATCAGGGTACTGGAGTCGTCGATGGAATTGTACAAACTCGATAATTTTAACTACCCGAGCACAGACCAGGGACTCGAAGCACTGGTTAACAAACCCGCAGGTGAATCACTAAAACACTGGCGCAAGGGCGGCTATATTAAAAAACTAAACAAGGACCCCTGGGGGAACGATTATCTGTACCAGCTACCCGGTGCAAATGGAGAATTCGATATTTATTCGTTCGGTGCTGATTCAGCTGCAGGAGGCATCGATGAGGCTGCCGATATTGGTAACTGGAACCTTGATTCATAGGAGCCTGTCCGAGAATAGAGAATCTACTGCGGGCAAGCTGTTTTGGCCCATTATTTCCGATCATTTTCGGTAAATAGCGCAACTATTCGTCTCAAATGATCAAAAAAATGGCCTCAAAACAGCTTGCCCTCG
>CBDUSZ010000248.1:0-4752 GCA_965370015.1 uncultured bacterium
CAATGCGTTGTTTGAAGTAGGCGGGCAATATCGACGAAACATGTAGAGTGCTCACATGAATGTAATTTTTTCCCGATGACCGCGTCAGTACCGTGCTCAAATCCTCACGTATTTTATATACGCTCCGGTTCTCCGCGCGGTACTTCCTTGCCCTCGGAAAAAAATTACATCCTTGAGAGCACTCTATTGGGCTGCTTGATCCTACTTCGTCATCCCAGAAACTACGAAGTAGTTGTCCGGGATGACCGCCACGGATGGTGGAAATGCAAATGGATTGTAGGAACAATCCATGCCCTGGGGCGACGGCGTATTTAAAGGTTCCTGCCCTCGGGGAAAAATTACATCCCTGAGAGCACTCTATCGGGTACTTTGAACTCACTTCGTCATTTCGATACATAAGATTGGGATATCCTACAACCGATTTATATTTTAAATTAACCAGAGAAAACCAAATGAGTATTAAAACTGTTGGCGTTATCGGCGCCGGAACCATGGGTAATGGCATCGCGCAGGTCTGCGCAGTGGCCGGACTAAAAGTCATCATGCAGGACATTGCCGAGGCCCAGGTGCAACAGGGGCTAGAGACCATCGCGGGTAGCATGGACCGTTTGATTAAAAAGGACAAAATCAGCGAAGCAGACAAGCAGGGTGCGCTTTCTAAAATCACCACCGCAACCACCCTCGAAGCGCTAGCTGATTGCGATATCATCATCGAGGCAGCGACTGAAAACGAAGCCCTGAAGCTGCAAATTTTTCAACAACTGGATAGCATCGCACGCAAAGACGCTATTCTTGCCAGCAATACTTCATCGATTTCATTAACCCGAATCGCTGGCTCGACGCAGTCGGCAGAACGCGTGATCGGAATGCATTTCATGAACCCGGTGCCGATGATGGCGTTGGTGGAAATCATTCGTGCGCTGCAAACTAGCGACGACACTTATAGCCGGGTTCATCAATTGACCGAACTAATCGGCAAGGTACCGGTAGAAGCCAAAGACAGCCCCGGATTTGTCGGTAATCGGATTTTAATTCCAATGATCAACGAAGCTATATTCACCCTGCACGAGGGTATTGCCAGCGCTGCGGCAATTGATGACGTGATGAAACTCGGTATGGCGCATCCGATGGGTCCGCTGGCACTGGCCGATTTGATCGGCCTCGATACCTGCTTATCTGTGAGCAGGGTGCTCCACGAAGGGTTTGGTGACTCCAAGTATCGCCCCTGTGTGTTGCTGGAGCAAATGGTCGATGCCGGGTATCTGGGTCGCAAGAGCGGACGTGGCTTTTTTCACTACGATTAAATTAAATTGGAGCCTGGGCGTTCTATTTCCACTCATAGGCATAAGCGTCCGGGTTTCGAACTTCTTAAAGGCTATTCCATATTCATGGAATAGCCTTTAGAATGCACCTTATTAATTCAATACTTATTATTAAACTTTAATACGCTAACAGGACGATAAATTTACAGAATTCTTTGTATTTGATATTAAACCATTAATTCCAAAGGTAATTAGTTGGCAATCAATGGTCAGATTTGGATGAATTTATTGCTTTGTTGGTAATTAAAAACCTGCAACATTTAATAATTAGTAGACACGACGTTTACGTAAACGTAAGCTTCGATCCAGGCCATTGTCAACAATAAGAACAGTAATGGCGCTATGTTGCGAAATATAACCTTAATACATTAGTAATTGTTAACAATTCCTATGGAAAAAAGCTTAACCGACTCAACACTCGATACGTTCCCCAAACTGTTGCAACGAAATGCTGCGCAATTTGCCGACGCGCCGTCGATTCGTGAAAAAGAATTCGGTATCTGGCAAACCTGGACCTGGGCCCAGGCTGCCGGGGAAATAAAATCCTTCGCCAACGGCCTGGCCGCGCATGGTTTTAAACGCGGAGACAAGCTCTTCATTATCGGTAGCAACCGTCCACGCATGTACTGGGCTATGTGTGCTGCGCAAAGCCTGGGCGGTATACCCGTCCCCACCTACCAGGACGCTGTGGTCGAAGAACTGATCTACGTGGTGGATCACGCCGAAGTGAAATACGCCATAGCCGAAGACCAGGAACAGGTAGACAAACTCTTGCAGGTAAACGAGATCGATCGCAGCATCGATCAGATTTTTTACGACGATAGCCGTGGCATGCGCGACTACAATTCAGAGCATATTTTTTCATTCGCAAGCATTCAGGCCGATGGCATAAAATTTGCCACCGAATCCCCGACATATTTCGACGACCAGATAGCGCTGGGTAGTGGCAGTGACGTGGCTGTTCTGCTCTATACCTCGGGCACCACCGGCCAGCCAAAAGGTGTGGTGCTGACCCACGACAGCCTGATATTCGGCTCGCAGCGTGTGGCAACGCTTGAATCATTGACCGAAGAAGACTCGGTAATCGCTTATCTGCCGATGGCATGGGTAGTCGACCATTTCCTCTGCTATACACTGGCCTACTGCGCTGGTTATTGTGTTTGCTGCCCTGAAAGTCCCGACACACTATTGTTGGATAAAAAGGAAATCGGACCCAGTTTTCACTTCACCTCTCCCCGTGTACTGGAAGGACAGCGCACCGATATCTTGACCCGGATGGAAGATGCAGCAGGCATCAAACGTAAATTATTCAACTACTTTATCGATCACGCCAGTCGCGTTGGCATCGACATTCATTCCGCTAAAAAGGTTGGTTTAATCGACCGCCTGTTATATTTCCTCGGCGATTTATACGCCTATGGGCCTTTACGTAATAATCTCGGTTACACCAATACACGAATTACCTGGACCGCAGGAGAAGCGATTGGCCCCGACATGTTCGACTTTTATCGCTCAATCGGGATCAATTTAAAACAGGTTTACGGACAAACCGAGGCCGGGCCGTTTTTGACCGCGCAAACAAGTAACATGGTTCGTTCCGACACGGTTGGCGTACCGCTTGAGGGTGTCGATGTAAAAATCAATGACCACGGTGAAGTTATCTTTCGTAGCCCCGGGGCTTTCAAGGAGTATTTCAAAAATCCAGATGCTACCCGGGACTCAAAAAATGCAGATGGCTGGATTCTTACCGGCGACGCTGGATTATTCGATAGCGAAGGCCAGTTGAAAATAATCGATCGCATGAAGGATGTCGGCGCGTTGAGTAATGGGTCTATGTTCGCACCGAAATTTATCGAGAATAAGCTCAAATTTTTTGCCCATATTCTTGAAGTGGTGACCTTCGGGGACAGACGCGACAGAGTAACGGCAATGATAAATATCGACCTGGTAGCAGTCGGTAACTGGGCCGAGCGGCGCAACATCGCGTATGCCAGTTATCAGGATCTGGCGTCTCGCCCGGAAGTTTATTCGATGGTGCAGGAAAGCATCGAGCAGGTAAATATGGATTTATCCCGCGATGAATCACTGGCCCATTCGCAGATCACACGATTTGTTATATTGCACAAGGAACTCGACGCTGACGATGGTGAATTAACCCGTACCCGCAAAGTACGGCGGCGAGTTATCCTCGAACGTTACGCTGATTTGATCGATGCGTTGTATAACCCGGAGATGAGTCGAATACAGGTCGAGACCGAGGTAGTTTTTGAGGATGGCCGCAAAGGCATGATCGCGGGTGATCTGGAAATTCGCAATACTAAAACCTTCGAAACCGCGCAGAAGACTGGTTAACCCGACAGCTGATGACTATAGACAAACCAGATACCGAAGTACTGCTCAAGGTCGAAAACGTCAGTTTGAAGTTTGGTGGCGTGACCGCGCTCGACAACGTTAGCTTCGATATTCGTCGGGGCGAAATTCGCGCCATCATCGGACCCAACGGCGCGGGCAAAAGCTCAATGCTGAATGTCATTAATGGTTTTTATCATCCGCAGCAGGGAACCATTACCTATAAAGGGAAAACCCGAAGTCAGATGCGTCCTTATGAAGCCGCAAGCCAGGGTATTGCACGCACATTTCAGAATATTGCGCTATTTAAAGGCATGACTACGCTCGATAACATCATGACCGGGCGCAATTTAAAAATGAAAACCAATCTTTTCTGGCAGGCACTATATATTGGTCCAGCGAAGAAAGAAGAGTTGCAGAATCGCGAGGCGGCCGAGCGCATCATCGACTTTCTCGATATTCAGGCGATTCGCAAAAAACCGGTAGGTAAACTGCCTTACGGATTGCAAAAGCGCGTCGAACTGGGGCGAGCGCTGGCAGCGGAGCCCGAACTGCTATTACTCGACGAGCCGATGGCGGGGATGAATAGCGAGGAAAAAGAAGATATGTCGCGTTTCATTATCGACGTTAACACGGAGTTTGGCACCACCATCGCGCTGATCGAACACGACATGAGCGTGGTAATGGATTTATCTGACCGCATCGTGGTACTCGATTACGGTCGTCAGTTAGCCGATGGCCTGCCCCACCAAATTCGCGCCAACCAGGAAGTCATCGAAGCCTATCTCGGGGTGACGCATGACTGAGGCATTGCCAATTAATACAGGAACTCTGCTGTGACTTTTTTTATCGAAGTTGTCCTCAGCGGCTTAATGGCCGGGGTCATGTATTCGCTGGTAGCGCTGGGATTTGTGCTGATTTTTAAGGCTTCCGGGGTATTTAATTTTGCCCAGGGTGTGATGGCGCTGTTTGCAGCACTGACGCTGGTAGGATTCATGGAAAAGTTCGGCATGCCAGTATGGCTGGCAATCATTGGAACTATCATGGTGATGATCGCATTGGCCTGGGTTATCGAAAGAGT
>CBDUSZ010000249.1:0-4746 GCA_965370015.1 uncultured bacterium
GTAACCACCTAAGGCATTTTGGCTAAAATATTTGCTTTATAATGAAAATAGGATGTTAATTCTCAGGGCGAGGCCAGTGCGGTCTCCAAAGCGGGCAGGGTGAGTTTCAGGCCGATTTCCTTCGCCTGCTCATAAAGACGTTGCAACTCGGCCATGGTTGTCTGATCTCGATTTCCGCGCCCGTGGGTGGCGAGTGCGCGGCCCCAGGCAATATAAAAGTCACAACGTGGCAGGGGCTCATCTTTTGAGTAATCTTCCAGGGCCAGGGCTAATCGATTTACTTCATCCCACTCCCCGGCGCGGAGGCAGGCTTCCATCGCATCCTCGTAAAAGTTGAAATAGCAGTGACTGACACTACCCGCAGCAAGCAGGGCTTCCGCTTCCTGCATGGCGGCAAGACGCTTGTTTTTGTCATCGGTAGTTAGCGCGAGCACCCCAAGCGCACCAGGCCCCCGAAACGTCATGCCCGATTCCGATTTTCGTAATACGTCAACCGCCTGTTCGGCAAACTTGTAGGCCTTTAAATTGTCGCCTTTGATGAAATGAATTCTGCTGAAGTACTGGAGACATACTCCATCCAGGAGATTCGAGCCCAGACGTCGGGCAATAGTCTGACCGCGGTGTAAGCAATCCTCCGCCAGGTCAAGGTCGCCCGATGTTACCCAGTAGTACGCACCCGAAATCAGATTAATCAATTCCGCTCTCAGGTTTTGCGTATTTATGGCTAACTCCCTTGCTTCGTGATACGTTGCCCCCGTTAATTTAATCTTGTTTTGCCAGAGGGAAACAATCCCCAGCATCGACAAGTTTGCCGCTATGATTCGACCAAGCCCGTGCTCACGGGCAAGTTTGATGCATTGCTCGAAATGATTGCTTGCTGAAAGATAGTGCCCGCGGGCGTATTCAGCGTCACCAAGGCCGCTCAATGCCGTGGCCTCTATTTCCGGCGATCCAGCCTCACGTGCTAATTTCAATGAAGCCAGGTTCGATTGCAGGCAGGCCTCGCTTTCGCTTTTGAAAAAAAACACGCCGCCGCGTAACTGAAAAATACGGGCCAGCTCATAGGTCAGCGCGTTTGAATTAGCCAGATCTTCAGCCGTATGTAGAGTTTCCATTAATTCATCGTGCGCCTCGGTAATATTCAAACCCTCTGCCAGGCCGAGCAGCGCACGAACACATTCGACGTCGTCTCTTGCAAATTCGTTCGCCGATCTGAATGCCGCTATCGATTCAGGTACTGAACCGAGGATTCGTAACAATTCTCCCTCGAGGCATTTAAGCGCAAAACGATCAGTATCGGCCGCGACCTCAAGGCCTCGTCGAACCAGCTGCAGCGCTCGTTTGGGGCGGTATTGATCGGATTGTTGCTGTGCAGCCTGGAGATAAGCCTGAGCGGCTTTGTCATCGGCCGCGTAGTCCAGGTGTTCCGCGAACAGAACAGGGTCCTGTCCGTCAAACCAGTCGGCGGCGCGTCGGTGTAGTTGAAGACGATGACGTTTGAGCAACGATGCATAGGCACCCTCTTGAATCAGCGCATGGGCAAACAGGTAGAGCGAGCCTTCGGGCCGCATCAGATGATGTTCAATAAGTTCCCGGCACTCGTAGTCTGAATTATCGATCAGGAAACGCAGGCCTTCGAGATCGAAGCGCTGGCCGAGCACTGCTGCAGCCTGCAACGCCTGTTTGTCCTCCTCCGGTAATTGGTCTACCCGTGTTAACACCAGGCTTTTTATCGAGTCGGGCACGCTCTCGGTCGAGCCGGTAGCTACGTTAAGTAAGAGTTGTTCGAGAAAAAGTGGATTTCCGGCAGCACGCTCGATGCAGCGTTTGGCTATGTCGTCGCTGGCGTCGATAAAACCGGCCACCAGGCTCAACGATTCCTCTTTACGTAGTGGGCCGAGATCCCAGGTCAAAACAGGGCTATCGGCGGCACGGGCACGCCAGGTCGCATTGATAGGATCGCCTTCGGCGCGCGAGGTCATAACCATCAGTACCGGGCACTCCGCTACCGCTACTGTCAAACCTGCCAGGTATTCCAATGTGATTTCGTCAGCCCAATGCAAGTCCTCGATCACTACCAGCAGGCGCTGACGAGCGGCCAGTTTTGTCAAAACATTCGACATGGCCGCACGCTTGCCTGCACTTCTCACCTCTGCATTCATTGCATCGTAAAGCGTTCGCAGTTCAAGTGACTGGGTGAGGTCGAGCAAGTCATTCAGGTAAACTCGTTGCTCGGGATCGGCAATCCCATCGTTTTCCGCCTGTTTTAACGCTGCTTCGCGTTGTTCCTTTCCGCTACCAGCCTTAATGCCGAGAAAACTTCTCATCAGCGCCGGTACCGCCTCTTGCCCTATCCCCGCGCCGAAATCGAGTACCAGTGCCTTGTGAGACTGAAGGCCGCATTGTTGCGCGATTATTGTGATTTCCTCAACCAGGCGGGACTTACCTATACCTGCCTCGCCGCGCACATACACGGTCTGACCATGGCCAGTGTCCAGGCAGGAATCAAGCAAGCTACGAAACTGTGCCAGTTCGACTCTTCGTCCCACAAACGGGTGGCGGGTGCTGCGTATCGAGGAGTCGGCTGCAGAAAGTATATTGCGTAACTGATGCACCACAACCGGTTCGGAGATGCCTTTCACGGTCACGCTCGCATGCTCATCGGTTTCAATGAAGTTTCCGGCCAGCGCCCTGGTTGAAGCAGTCATCAATACAGTTCCAGCTACGGCCGATTGTTCCATACGCGCTGCCAGCGGCACTGTCGGACCCGAGGCGTCATACTCAGAATTGTCCGCATCGTCACCCACCTCGAGCACCACGACCTCACCTGAATGCAAACCGACTCGAATCTGAACACCGAGGCCGAGACTGTTGTTCAGTTCAGCTGCGTATTTACTGATACTGGTCTGCATTTCCATTGCTGCACGGCAGGCTTCCAGCGCGTGCCGTTCGCTCGCGACGGGTGCGCCGAACATCGCCATGATGCCGTCACCCATAAACCGGCACACCGTTCCCTTGTTGTTCTCAACGGCCTTGCACATGCATTGGGTAGCCTGGTAGAGCAGGTCGTGGGCATCTTCGGCATCGAGCTTTTCGGTGAGTGCGGTAGAACCGACGATGTCGGCGAACAGCATGGTAACCGGTTTACGTTCTCCCGGGGTACGTGACCAACCAGAATTTCCTGCGTCGATCTTTGGGTCTTTAATTGATTCAGATAGAGGAACTTCAGCGTCAGTTGAAATAGATGCGACTTTCCCGGGATTAAGAGTTTTGATGCCTTTAAGAATTCGCAGGCGATGCCCGGCTGATGTGATCCCGATATCCTTTAAGGTCTCCTGATCGATTTCACCGAGCAAATCCCAACCGATGTCGTTCTCCTTGAACGCGGCCGCGTATTGGCCTAACTCGAGATCGACCAACCATTTCGAAACCTTTCCTGACATTGTTGATTACCAAATCTATTTCTGGCGTCAGTATACCGAGCATCCTGTTGAATGTCCGCTGATGGCCGCCGTGAGTCATCCTTGTAGACTAGGATTTAAACGGCCGCTATCGGGAAAGCTGTCGTTCAAAAACCATCGAACAACGGCTGGAGTCTGGTTTTGCGTCGATTCAGTGGACTGTTTCATAAAGACCGGTTGTCTTGTGCTCGAACTCAGCCGGACTGATATTACCAAGTAAACCATGTCGTCGTTTACGATTGTAAAATACCTCGATGTATTCGAACACATCGGCACGTGCTTCCTCTCGAGTTCGATAACGAACACGGTTAATTCGTTCGCGTTTAAGTAATCCGAAAAAGCTTTCCGCCACCGCATTGTCGTAGCAGTTTCCGGTACTGCTCATACTGGCCTCGATACCGTGTTTGGCGAGTTCGCGCCTAAAGTCATCGCTCGTGTACTGACCGCCCCGGTCAGAGTGGTGGATGAGACTTCCCTTTGGTTGTCGAGCATTAACGGCCATCCGTAAGGCATCGACAACGATGCGACGACTCATCCAACGGCTCATCGACCAACCCACGATTCGTCTCGAGTATAGATCCAGTACAACGGCCAGATAAATACAGCCCTGATGGGTTGAGATATAGGTAATGTCGGCCACCCAACGTTGGTTGGGTGCTGCTGCAGGAGATTCTTTGCTACTGCATGAGAGGGATCGCGTTTGGTTGTGACCCGAAAGCGCCGATTAGGACATCCTCGGAGTCGCTCCAACCGCATCAACCGTGCTACTTTGTTGCGACCGACATGACGACCCTCACTAGCAAGTTCAGCTCGAATCCTGGGGCTGCCATATACACCTTTACGTTGTGCATGAATCCGTTTGATCTCTGACACCAACTCACGATCCAATTTTGCTCTTGGACTCTCTGGCCGTGTTCGCCAGGCGTAATATCCACTCGCGGAAACCTTCTGCAGTCGACACATCATTCGAACAGAATAATGACTTCTGCGGCGCTCAATGCAGGCATACCTCACTTCGATTCCCTGGCAAAGTACGCCGCTGCTTCCTTTAAAAAGTCACGCTCCTTCTTCACCTTGGCAAGTTCGCGCTTGAGAGCGGTTAACTCCTCATCGCGGCTTCGCCCTTGCCCCGGAAACGCGTCATTGCCTAACAACTGTAGTTCGTCTCGCCAACGGCGAAACTGTCGTGTACTAATGCCTAATTCAGCACAAACAGCAGCATCAGTGATACCTTCTTCACTTGCTCTTAGGATTGCTTCTCGCTTGAACTCAGCACTATAACGTT
>CBDUSZ010000250.1:0-4731 GCA_965370015.1 uncultured bacterium
CGAATTGTTAACAGACCCTTTGAATCGAGCGGTACGACAATATCTCCCTGTTGATAAATACTAGACTCCAGGCGCTCCCCGACAATTAATTTTTTTTGCCATCCTGGCGGCAGGGATTGGCCCTTTTCTAACTTTTTCTGCAGGCCAGAAGGCAGTGGTTTTGCTTTCGCACTATGCACATACAGCGGACTCATTAACAGGCCAACCGAAATTAATATCGTTATTAAATTTTTTAAATGCATAGCTCGTAATCCTGATTTTTGTAGATCAATCCTCAAAAGTATAGAGTAATTTTAACTGCCTGCAGGGTTTAACCTGAATCCGACAGGTTGCTGGCTACGCCATTAGCGACTTAACACCTCAATTAACGACAAGGTCATTCTCGCGGTTGCGCCCCAGAGCAACTCACCATCGTAAGGCTCGTAGTAAACTACTGGCCAGGGTCTTCGTGAATCAGGATGCTGTCTTTGTTCGGTGCGATAATTCGACCGATCTGCCAGCCATGTCAACGGCATCGTAAAAGCGTGTGCGACTTCGGTCTCATCGAGTAACAGCGGATAGGGCCATTGCACCTTCCCTACGTAGGGTGTCACCAGAAATTCACTAATCGTATGGTGGTGATTCAGGCGTCCCAGTACGGTCACGTCCTGACGCGCAACCCCGACTTCTTCTTCCGCTTCACGCAAGGCGGTAAATTCGAGATCGGGATCGCCTGCTTCGCGCTTGCCGCCAGCAAAAGCTACCTGGCCACTATGACGGTCGCCATCAAAGTGTGCGCGCCGGATATAAAGGATATGCCAGGCTTTGTCGATGCGACAAAAAGGAATCAACACCGCCGCTTCGCGGGTATCGCCACCGAGTAATTCAGGCGGCACATCATAGGTGGTATCGGGCTGATTCAACAGGCGCTGACGAATATCGTCGGTACTGAGTTGATCGAGGTCAGGCATTGATAACCGCTAATTTTCTCTGCTTTGCATTAGCGATGATATCGATGCGTTGATCGTGACTGGCGCAATTCCACGACGCTATTTCTTGCAATGAACGATGGCAACCTTTACAAATATTGTCATGGCCTAATTCACAAATGTTAATACAGGGTGATTTGACTATTTCCTCTGTCATCTATGCAATCACCCGATCCTAGAATCCATAATGACTTCGTTGATATTCTGGATGTTGCTGATAATACTCACTCGCTGCTCGGATTTGTGCCAGCATGGTTTGCCTGTCCTTACCGAGCACGCCCTTAAGTATCAGATGATTGGAAATATGGTCACTGCGAAAAATTGTTTTCTCGAGTCTGGTCGCGTCGATAAACAATTCCATCTCGCGGCACAATTCGGCGGTATTCAGTTCGCTGAAATTAGCCTCGTAACCATCGATTACTTTTTGCTTATCGCGATGAAAAGTTAATACCAATGTAGCCAGGTAATGCGGCTGCACCTGGTTCACCAGTCTGGCTGATTCAAGTGCGTGTTGCTCGCTATAAGCCTTACCACCGATACCGTTTATCACCATTACCGAGGTTTTAATCCCGGCCTGCTGCGCCCTGATTAATGCCAGCGCGGTGCTATCGAAGGTTTCTCCCTTGTCAATATATCGTAAAACCGTGTCATCACCACTTTCTGCACCGACATAAATTATCTTCAGTCCCAGCGCTTCGAGTTCGCGTAAATCTTCGTCACTTTTGTTTTTAAGGTTTCGAGGCAGGCAATAAGATGAAACCCGTGTGACCGACGGCAAACAGGATTTGATCGTGGTTAAAATGGCTCTTAAGCGACGCATCGATAATACCAGGGCGTCACCATCGGCAAGAAATACGCGTCGCGGCTGCTGATCGGCTTCTGCACAACGTCTAATTTCGTCTAGCACTTCGCTTTCTGCCCGCGGACGAAACTTCTTTTGCGCATCGGTATACATATCGCAATAGGTACAGCGATTCCAGCTGCAACCGTTAGTGACCTGAAAAATCAATGAATTCGCCTCGCTCGGCGGACGAAACACTGGTTCAATATAGCTGACCGGGTACTGGTTAAACATCATGCTGCAAGCCTAACCTGCCTGTTGCATGAAGGGAACGAGTTTCAGCTACGAACTACCTTTTAAGCCATTCCAACTCTTCCCCGGTCTATTATTCAAACCTGGGAGTATTCATCAATACAGGCGTCGCCCCGGTGCAATACGCGGGTTCAGTGATGCTCACCGAATGGAGCAGGAAAGCTTTCATTCAACTAACAGGATAATTTTTCCGATTTGTCTATTTCCTGTTGGCAAGACAAATAAATTGGTAATACTATTAGCGCCATTATTTTTATCCCACTTAAAATGCCTGGATCGAACTTGAACGACGAATTTTTTAGCATCTCCAGGTATTCTCGTAAACACCTACAGGTGTGGAATATTGCCTGCCAATGTCAGATAGAAATCAACGCGCCCGGGCACCAGCGCCAGGGGCATTTGACAACACCACCTGGTATCAAACATCTGGCCCAGGCAATGATCAAGCGTGACTATCGGGCCAGTTATTCGCAGGTTAAAGTCATTGTCCAGCCGGGTGAAATTACCCGCCTGCCCTTTGCATCCATAAATTAAACACTGCTACAGGATAAAACCATGAGCCGATCTTCTTTCCTCAAACCCGATACTATTGCACTGCATAGCGGTTATGTACCGGAAACCGATCACGGCTCACGCGCGGTACCCATTTATCAAACAACGTCTTACGTTTTTGACAGCGTCAGCACCGGTTCATCCCTGTTCAATGTCGAACAAGGTGGCCACATCTATAGCCGAATTACCAATCCTACGGTTGCGGTGCTGGAACAACGCATAGCCGCACTAGAAGGTGGCACTGGTGCGATTTGCACCGCCTCAGGCATGAGTGCCTTATTCGCCACATTCATCACGCTGTGCTCAAGCGGTGACCATATTATCTCCGCTACCCAGATTTACGGTTCAACTGCAACCTTATTACGACATACCATAAAACGCATGGGCATCGACTGCAGTTTCGTACCGATAAATGATGAAGCTGCGCTACGCGAAGCGATCAGGCCAAATACCAAACTGATATTTTGTGAGTCAATCGGCAACCCCGGGCTCGAAGTCGCCGATATTCCACAAATCGCTCAAATCGCCAGCGCATCCGGCATCCCACTGGTAGTCGATGCTACATTTGCCACCCCGAGCCTGTGTTGCACGATCGACCATGGCGCCAACATAGTGGTGCACTCGATAACCAAATGGATCGGAGGTCATGGACTAGCAGTAGGTGGCGTTATCGTCGATGGCGGTAACTTCGACTGGCAAGCGAGCGGTCGCTTTCCCGAGTTGACCGAACCCTACGCGCCGTTTCATGGCATCAAGTTCTGGGAAGAATTCGGCCCGTCTGCACTGGCGATGAAAATTCGTGCCGAGTCGATGCGCGACATAGGTGCCGCTTTGAGTCCCCACAGTGCCTTCCTGATTTTACAGGGCATAGAAACTCTCGGCATGCGTATGAAGAAGCATGTTGAAAATGCCTGGGAACTGGTGGAGTGGCTGCAATTACAGGAAGGCGTCACCTGGGTGAATCACCCGGATATGGAAAGTAATCCGAGTTACGAAATAGCACAAAAACTGTTTCCAACGGGTGCGGGATCGATACTCTGCTTCGGTGTCGTCGGCGGGCGAGCAGGTGGTGCGGCATTTATCGATTCAGTACAACTGGCTTCCAACCTGGCTAACGTCGGTGATTCACGCACACTGGTATTACATCCCGGCACAACCACCCATTCACGTTTGTCACCCGAAGACATGATCGCCGCCGGCATCAGCGATGACCTGATCCGGGTTTCGGCTGGTATCGAGGATATCATCGATATCAAGGCGGATTTTAAACTCGGCCTACGGGCCGCGAAGCGTGTCGCGGGTAATCAATAATGGAATTACAGGTCAACGGCATCGACACTTACGCAGCCACCGGCGGCAAAGAGTTTGATAATGCATTACCGACGGTGTTATTTATTCACGGCAGTGGGCTTGATCACCGTAGTTGGGCATTGCAGACGCGCTGGTTTGCCTATAACGGCTACTCAGTACTGGCACCTGATTTGCCCGGGCACAGCCTGTCGCACGGCGCGCCGCTAACCAGCATTGAGGCTATGGGTTTATGGCTGATCGATTTTTTAATCGCAGCCGATGTGCAAAGCACGCACGTAGTCGGTCATTCGCAGGGTTTTCTATGCGCTTTGGAACTGGCGCGACATGCACCGGAAAGAGTTAGGTGTTTAATTGGCATCGGCACCGCAGGCGCTATTCCAGTGAATTCTGCACTGATCGAAGCCGCGCGGGAATCAGCAGGAAAAGCCGCCGAAATGCTGTTGCAGTGGGGGTTTGGCCAGCGTTCCCATCTAGGCATGAGCGCGGTGCCGGGTATGCAACCGATTGCCATAGGACGCCAGATCATGTCGAAGAATCCACTCGCGGCCGACCTGCAGGCCTGCGCCAACTACACCAGCGGTGATGAAGTGGCGACCAGGCTCGACATACCGTCGTATTTGATCCTTGCCGGTCAGGATCGATTAACCCCGCTCAAGGCGGGTAAACTACTGGCGCAAAATTTGAAGGCTGAGTATGCGGTTATCGAGGACTATGGGCATATGTTGCCCATCGAAGCGCCGAGGCAATGCCTGCATCAATTACGTGAATCGATAGCCTCGTTAAAACAGGGCACCTCTGATTAAAACA
>CBDUSZ010000251.1:0-4706 GCA_965370015.1 uncultured bacterium
TGCCATTTCACCCTGATCTGAACACTATTTTGCCGAGGGCTTGAAAGGGGGAAGGAAAAAAACCGTATCTTGAAGTTTGGGGGTATAGTGATAGGTCAGAGACTTCCCGTTTTCTGACCACACTTGCCACCAAAGCAAACCACAGCCGCCACCCTTCGGGGTGGCGGCTGTTTTGTTTCTGGAAGCAAATTTATTCAGAGCCGTCCGTGATAACCTGTATTAGTGGGAGGTCTGGATGTGAGCTGACGTCGATGTTTCGATTTTGAACGACTGCTTTTCTCGATAGCTGACTCTCGAATGCCAGGCTTCATAGGCAAAAAACGGCCAACTGCAGACTCTCACAAATTCCGTGATTATGTGTTATCGAGTCTAATACCTTATAATTCAGCTGTTAGCTGTTAGCTGTTAAAACTTTTCAAACCGGGGAGATAATAAAATGGTCGTTATTCGAAAAACGTTGATTTTAATTGGATTGCTTCTTGTTTCCGCAATGTCTGCTACAGCCCAAGCCCGAGATGAAACGATAGCTAAAAGAGAAACGTTTACGTTTCCTGTTCAAATGCAAAGATTCGGCGAGGGGCTTGAGAAGGCCGGCGTTAAAATCATTTACGGCCCAAACTCCGTCCCGGCTCCTGAAGGGATAAGCGAAGCGGCTAAGAAAGTTTGGGTGAATCTACCCCAGTTGCCGTTACCTGCAGAAGATCCGGGAAAACTCGCTGCAATGCGAGAAATGACTTTCCTCGCTGAAAATATCGGATTTGAGAAATTCAAAACGACATATTCAATGGAGGACCGAGAAGTCAATGGAATAACAACACTATGGATCACGCCGCCGAAGTTGAAACACAAGGACAAGGTAATGATCTTTATCCACGGTGGTGGTTGGATACTCAATTCGCGAAAGACACAGCTACCGCTTCAGACGGCTGTGGCATCAAGCCTTGGTGTTAAAGTTGTCTCCATCGAATATCGACTTGCACCAGAACATCCCTATCCGTCAGCAGTAAATGACATTGTCGCTGCTTACAAAGGGATCATTAAGAATTACGGGGCCAAAAACACCGGCATATTCGGAACCTCCGCTGGCGGGGGGTTGACCTTGTCCACGCTACTACGTCTCAAAGCCGATGGCTTACCATTGCCTTCTACATCGGCATCGCTTTCACCCGGCGCAGACATGACGGCCAGCGGTCATCTGTTTAGGGCTGTTGGTCTACAGGATCCAGTTCTCCCTCCGCATGGCGCTATAACCGCCATGTTGGCTTACACGGGCAAGGCTGATCCGAAGGATCCATTTGTTTCACCTGTCTTTGGTGATTTTACTGGCATGACCCCAATGTTCCTCCTCAGCGGTACTGCCGAAATTGTCGGATCCGATGCGATTAGGGTGGCCGCACGCGCACGTAACCAGGGCGTTGATGTAACGTTGCTCGTTAGTGATGGTATGTGGCATGTTCCGATTGCTAATGGTACTGGTGTACCCGAATTACAGTTGGCGTATGATGAAATGATCAAGTTCTTCAGAAAAAATATGGGCATTTAATTGACACACGCTTTAAACTCGAGGAGGGATAAAATGAAAAAATCGTTTATAGCACTAGTAGTCTTTTCACTAGCAGTATCATCTGCATTTGCTGAAAAGGTTACAGTGCTGAATTTTGTTCGTGCTGAAACAGATATGACGATGGATCGCTATGTCAAGAAGGGTGCATTTGGGAAGTTCCTTCATATTAGACAACCAACACCTCTTGATAAGCAGGGCATCATTCGAATGAATAGGGATACCCTTTATTCATTTGCAGTTTTTGATTTGACTCACCCCGTTACTATCTATAGACCTGACTCAGGTAAGCGAATGATGAGTCTTTCTACCTCAAGTCAGGACCATTCAATTTCTTCAGCGATTTATGATGAAGGTGAATACACATTTACACAGAAAAGTATTGGTAGTCGTTATATGTTTGTCGGGTTTCGTACGCAGGTGAATCAGAGTGACCCGGAAGATATAAAAAAGGTCAATGTGCTTCAGGATCAGGTTAGAGTCAAACAAAAGGATAAAGGTACGTTTAAGGTACCTAATTGGGATTTGGAATCATTGAGCAAGGTCCGTGATGCCATACTTGTACTTGCAAGCACGATGCCCAATTACAATGAGAGTTTCGGCGACAAGAGCAAGCTCGACCCAATTCAACACCTCATGGGAACAGCCTCTGGGTGGGGCGGTAATCCCAAGGAGAACGCCATCTATCTAGGCGTGGTCCCGCCGAAGAATGACGGCAAGGTACCATACGTTCTCACCGTGAAAGATGTACCGGTGGATGCGTTCTGGTCCATCACAGTCTACAACGCTAAAGGTTTCATGGAGCCAAACGATCGCAACGCGGTTTCTGTAAACAGTTCATCTGCAAGGCCGAATAAAGATGGAAGTTTCAGCATTCATTTCGGCGGTCCCAAAGATGCCGTGAATCAGATACCGATCATGCCCGGCTGGAATTATTTAGTAAGACTATATCGACCAAGAGCAGAGATTCTTAGTGGAAAATGGACTTGTCCAAAACCAGTGGCTAGTAATTAGTCAAACAACAAAATTGTTGTTACGTTTGAACAAAGCGGAGGCATTATTACAATTACGAAAAGCTCGCCAACCTTCGATTTTGAAAAAATCACCCGTCAGGGTAATGAAATTAGCTTTTTGACAGGTCCGAACGATGCAGCTTGTCGTTGTTCATTTATTACGGGTAGATGGAAGGTCAATAATAACGGTAGGAGTCTTAAGGGTACATGGAGAAAACCAGGTGGATTTTCGGGAAAGTGGAATCTTATAAAGATTGAGTGACAGCTTTGGGAACATTTTTGCCTATCACCCTAAATTTCTGGGTGTCTGCTTTGTGGCGATTGCAGATGGCCTTTCCTCCAAAAGTGAGTTATCTCTGATGTGGGGATATAATCATATCAGGCACCCTGAATAGGCTCTCGCCTGACATCAAAGCTAGACGCTGATTGAGTGCCTCAGATGTGCTATTTTAATTTTGGAATCAATAGCTTAATGGTGTGTTCTAGCTGCAAAACTACTAAAAAAAAAGAGCATGCCCCCACCACTTGTAGCACCAAAAAAGAAGCAACTTGGGCACTTACTCATAATTAACTACGGAGTAAAGAAAACCCTGGTGTGCGAAAACCCGCAAAATAATAGTCAGGCAACCACTTTGAGTTTAGAAAGATCAACACTAGTCGATTTATTCAGCTTCAACACCACCACTACGCACCAGCGAGGCAAGCCGGTCATCATCATAGGCTTGTTCCAGCTTGCTGGCAGCCGCATCGACAGCAGCTTGTAAGTCTTTGCCACAGTTCACTGCTTCCTGCCGCCATTGCTCCAGATAAGCATCGGTGCCGGCCATTTTGGCGCGCATTGCTGCTTTGTCGATGGCAATGGCGAAGCGTTCGGTTAACATCAGTTTGGCTTTTTCACGGCGTTCTTTGGCAATCACCTGGGCAGGGATATCGCGCCAGTATACGGTGGTTAATTTCGGCATGTTAACGGCTCACCTGTTGATTGAGCCAGCGAGTATAATTAGCCTTTAGGTGGAAATCCAGTTGTCAATGTGCAGTATATTTGATTAAAAGGTTGATGGTATTTGGTAATAAATCACCTCAGCCATGGTGGGTGAGAAAATAGCATTTGATTCCAGGTCTGCAAGCATAATAATAGGCAAATATTTTGAAATATAGCTGGATGGGGCGCGTGATGGTAAAGGTGGGCTTTATAGGATTAGGTAATGTCGGCGGTAAATTAGCCGGCAGTTTATTACGTAACGGTGTCGATCTGACCGTACGCGATCTGGATAGAAATATCGCCCAGGCGTTCCTCGATAGTGGCGCCAAATGGGCCGATAGCCCGCGCGAAATGGCCGAGAACGTCGATGTATTAATAACCTGCTTGCCCAGCCCGGCAGCGAGTGCAACGGTAATGGAAGCCGAAGATGGTGCGCTTGCGGGCCTGAGCGAAGGTAAGGTTTGGGCTGAAATGAGTACCACAGACAAGGATGAAGTGCTACGTCTTGGCGAAAAGGTTAAGGCGGTTGGCGCCGATCCCGTCGATTGCCCGGTGTCGGGCGGTTGTCACCGTGCGGCGACGGGCAATATAGCAATATTTGCTGGCTGCGAGCGTTCAACCTTTGAAACCATGTTGCCGCTATTGACGACGATGGGGCGGCGTGTACTGCACACTGGGCCGCTGGGTTCTGCGTCGGTTTTAAAAGTGGTCACCAATTACCTGGCGACAGCTAACTTGCTCAGCCTGAGCGAGGCATTGGTTACCGCTGGTGTGGCAGGCATGGATTTAAATACAACCTACGAGGCTATCCGAATTTCCTCGGGTAATTCGTTTGTGCACGAAACTGAAAGCCAGGTGATCTTAAATGGCAGCCGGGATATCAGTTTTACCATGGATCTGGTTTGCAAGGATATTGGCCTGTTCAACGATGTGGCCAAACGTGGCAATTTGAAACTCGAACTGGCGCCGATTATGCAGGAAATCTTTAAAGACGGTCGGGAACGTTATGGCGCCGGTGAATTGTCGCCCAATATTATTAAAAGACTGGAGGAATCAGCCGGAATCGATATTCTGGCTCCTGGCTTTCCACCGGAAATGGTTGATGAAGAACCAGAAGAGGCCGGCTACGAGGTGAAAGTGAAGGGCCTCT
>CBDUSZ010000252.1:0-4697 GCA_965370015.1 uncultured bacterium
CTACCATCGACTTTAAGTGACAAGCCTGCTGAGGTGATTAGCGCCATCATACTCAATGGTCGGCCCGGCACAGCAATGCCGGCATGGCGCGCCCTGTTATCACCTGCTGAAGCACGTTGGCTAGCCACACAATTATTGCAGGAGAAACTGCAATGAAGAAATTGTGTTACTGGTTGCTGGCTGGCCTTTTGTTCAGTTCAAACGCCTTTTCACGTGCTACCGGGGATATGGGTATACTCATCGAAAGGGCCACTAGCAGTATACAAATTGTTGAAACCAGTAATAACACCCCTATTGGTCGGGTTGAGGGCCTCGGAGATTTGTCGCATGCCACGGTGGTTTATTCACGCGATGAACGTTATGCCTATATATTTGGCCGCGACGGGGGCCTGAGTAAAGTAGACATATTAAGCGCAGAAATTAGCGCACGAATATTACAATCCGGCAACAGTATTGGTGGCGCAATTTCACAGGATGGACGTCTGGTCGCCGTATCCAATTATAGCCCTGGCGGGGTGAAAGTATTTGATGCCGATACGCTGGAACTGGTAGCCGATATTCCAGCCACCTTTGGCGCCGATCAACAGCGTTCCAAGGTCATCGGCCTGGTCGACGCACCGGGGCAAAAATTTGTATTCGCACTATGGGATGCCGGCGAAATCTGGGTACTGGATATGACTGTGAAGACCCGTCCCAGGATCGAAAAATACGAAAACATAGGCCGCAATCCTTACGACGCATTAATTACCCCCGATGGTCGCTATTACATTGCCGGATTGTTCGGTGAAGACGGCATGGCAATGCTTGATTTATGGAATCCATCGGCGGGTGTAAGGCGTATATTGCCCGACTACGGCAAGGGCGAAGAAAAGCTGCCAGTGTATAAGATGCCCCACCTGGAAGGCTGGGCAGTCGCTGGTGATCTGGCTTTTGTGCCAGCCATAGGTCGTCACGAAGTGCTTGTGGTTAATATGCGTACCTGGCAGGAGGCGGGGCGCATCAAAGTACATGGGCAACCAATTTTTGTTATTGCTCGTCCAGATGGCCGCCAGGTATGGGTCAACTTCGCATTACCCGACAATGACACTATCCAGATTATCGATACCCAACAACTGGCAGTGATCCAGCAACTCAAGCCCGGCAAGGGTGTTTTACATATGGAATTTGAACCACGTGGAGAGGAGGTCTGGATTTCGGTACGCGATGAAGACCGGGTAGAAATCTATGACACGCGAACCTTTGAACGCAAAGCATTCTTTCCAGCAAAAAAGCCAAGCGGGATTTTTTTTACTGCACGTGCACATAAAATTGGGCTATGAGACAGTATTCCAAACTTGAACAATGCTTACTGAATGATTTTCAGCATGGGCTACCACTATCGCCAACACCCTACGCCGATTTGGCCAAACAGTTAGGGGTTTATGAGTCGACAGTCCTGGAAAACCTGCAGCGCTTGCAGACAGAGGGCGTCATCAGTCGAGTCGGTGCCGTATTTCGACCCAATCGGGTCGGTGTCAGCACCCTGGCGGCGATGGCTGTACCCGATGAAGAACTAGAAACGATAGCTGACATTGTTAGCAGTTTTGATGCAGTCAATCATAACTACGAGCGCGACCACCGCTTTAATCTATGGTTTGTTGTAGTCGCCGCAGATAACGCAAGCCTGCAATCTACTTTGATCGAAATTGAGAAGCGCAGTGGCTATGAAGTGATGGATTTACCCATGATGGAAGATTATTTCATAGACCTTGGATTTGAATTGCAATGGACATGAGCATGTTTGATACAAAATTTGAGAAATCCCTGATCGAAGCCATTGGCCAGGGTCTGCCATTGGTTAGCCGTCCGTATCAAGTAATCGCAACACAGATTGGTAGTACTGAGCCCAGAGTAATAGAGGGTATTCAACGAATCATTCAGCGTGGTGATATGAAACGTTTTGGAGTGGTAGTACGCCACCGTGAATTAGGCTATCGCGCCAACGCAATGGTAGTCTGGGACATTCCAGATGAGCGCGTTGAGGCGCTTGGACGCTGCATCGGTCAATATGACTTCGTAACACTATGTTACCGACGACCAAGGCGTCTACCCGACTGGCCTTATAACCTGTTTTGTATGATCCATGGACAGGATCGTAGCGATGTTCGCAAGCAGGTGGATTTTGTCGTCGAACAGTGCGACCTACATAGTATCCCCCGCCAAATTCTATTCAGCGGCCGTTGTTTCAAGCAACGTGGCGCGAACTACTCTCAGCTACCAAAGTCACCAGACAGCCCGTTGAATCAACCTCGAGTCGCTGCAGATGGATAAGTTGGGTCGACAGTTTATTAATCGATTTCAAGGTGGTCTGCCGATCGTAGAGCACCCCTATTCGAGCATGGCGTCGATACTACACAGCGATGAAACCACTTTGATTGCGACCATAAAAGATCTGTTGGAAAAGGGGTGTTTGAGCCGTTTTGGCCCTTTGTATAATTCATCCTGCATGGGTGGAGGACTGACCCTGGCTGCATTGTCTGCATCCGAAGAGGAATTTGATCGGATCGCTGAACTGGTTAATGGCTTTGCTGAAATTGCACATAATTATCGGCGTGAGCACGAGCTCAACATGTGGTTTGTAATTGCCACGGAAACCCCGCAGGAAGTGCAGAAAACCATCGATAGAATAGAGCATCTCAGTGGACTAGCGGTTTATAATTTTCCCAAAATTCAGGAATTCTACCTCGGCCTCTGGTTGTCGCTAGATGAAGATGGAGGCGTCACCACACGATCAATCGATATACCAACGCTGTATAAAAAATCTCTAATCGATGGTCTCGACCGTAAAATCATACAGGCGACGCAGCAGGGACTACCGCTTGAGTCATCCCCGTTTGGTGAGATTGCTGTACGCTGCGATTGTGACACTCAAACCGTCATTAAGCGATTAAAAAGGATGCTTGATAATGGTGTAATTCGCCGTATTGGCGCTGTGCCCAACCATTACAAACTGGGACTAAGAAGTAACGGTATGTCTGTGTGGAATATACCCGGGGCGCGTCTTAATATTCTCGGTAAAAAGATCGGTAAACTGGATTTTGTTAGCCACTGTTATGAACGGCCACGTTACCTGCCCCTGTGGCCCTATAACCTGTTTGCCATGGTACATGGAAACAGTAGGGATGAAGTTAATCAGAAGGTAGATCAAATTGCCGAGTTGGTGGGTAGTGACTGTGATCAGCATGAAGTGCTATTCAGCACCCGCGTTTTGAAAAAATCAGGTATGAGGTTGGTTGCATAGATGTTTCGTTTAAGTCGATATATGACCGCACTGGCTACGGCGACAATTGTGCCAGTCAAGCCAAAATCGGTGACAATGGGATCGGGTCCGGTGGTCATCTGGAACCTGATACGTCGCTGTAATTTAACCTGCAAGCACTGTTACGCAACATCGGCCGATACCGATTTTGCCGGTGAGTTAGATACCGATCAGGTTAAAGAGGTGATGAAAGACTTGAAGTCATTTGGTGTATCGGTGCTAATTTTATCGGGCGGTGAACCGCTCATGCGTGCCGATATATTCGAAATTTCCCGCCACGCAAAAGATATGGGGTTTTATGTCGGGCTATCGACTAACGGCACCCTGATTACAGAACGCAATATGGGCGATATAGCCGGGATTGGCTACGACTATGTGGGTATTAGCCTCGACGGTATGCGTGAGACGCATGACCGCTTTCGCCGTAAGCAGGGTGCCTTTGATGCTTCTATACAGGGCATCAGATTATGTCGAGAAGCGGGGCTGAAGATCGGTCTGAGATTCACCCTGATGCAGGATAATGCGGCTGAATTGCCAGATTTATTGCAGTTGATGGGGGATGAGGACATTGACAAATTTTACCTCTCGCATCTGAACTATGCGGGCCGTGGAAATCGCAACCGGACCAGTGATCTGCATTATCAAATGACGCGTGAAGCGATGGATTTATTATTCGAAACCTGTTGGCAGGATGTACAGACAGGCCACAGGCGTGAATTCGTAACAGGCAATAATGATGCCGACGGTGTCTACCTGTTGCACTGGGCCCGGCGCCACCTACCCGAACATGTTGCAGCACTAGAGAAACAGCTACTTCGATGGGGCGGCAACGCCTCGGGGGTTAATATTGCAAATATTGACAATTTGGGCGAGGTACACCCCGACACCATGTGGTGGGACTATAGTATTGGCAGTGTTAAGGAGAGACCGTTTTCGAAAATATGGCAAGATACCTCAGATCCCTTGATGGCTGGCTTAAAGGCCGATAAACGCCCACTTGAAGGTCGCTGCGCACAGTGTCAACACCTGGCTATCTGTGGTGGTAATTCGAGAACTCGTGCCTGGCAGTTAACCGGTAATGCCTGGGCAGAAGACCCGGGTTGCTATCTGAGCGATAAAGAAATTGGGGTGGCTAACATGCCGCAAAAAATTGGCATAACCCCCTACCATCGTAAATCCAAAGTCTCCAGCAACCTGTCGATAAAAACCGGGTTTTAAAAACTTTACCAGGTTACCGCCTTCATGCAATATGCGGGTTAACTGGAACCGATGCTGATCAACGCATCGCGATCGTGAATAATGACCCTGCGTCCATTTATAGTCAGAATTTTCGACTCATGCAGATTTTTTAAAATACGAGAAAATGTTTCAGGCTTCACCGACAACCTTGAGGCTATAA
>CBDUSZ010000253.1:0-4629 GCA_965370015.1 uncultured bacterium
GCTCAAGAAAATATGCGGGCTGGAAGGATGCGGTTAGCCGGACCCTCAGTCGGCCATCGCTGTAGGGCCGAATTCATTCGACCCTACAGGAATTTCCCACTCAAGTATGAGAAGATCTGTTATTAGACGGCTATCATCACGCGCACTGCATCGAGTCTGAGGCTTGCATTTTTCAGTGCGGCTTCAAACTGATTTAACTGATCGCGAAAAAATTCTATTTCCTCGTCACGCACATTGGCATTTATCGCCTGCAATGCTCTCAGGCGATCCAGCTCGCGTCCCAACACTTCTTCGCTACGTTGCTTCGCAGCCTCAACTAATTTTGGCACCTGTCGACCGGCTATCTGTGCGGCCAGGTCTAGCAGAGTAGATATTTCAGATTGCTTCACTTTGACGACCTTCAACGCGATATCGGCATCGACCGGTTGCAGTATTCGGCGAATCAAATCCACATCCAGCAACTGACTATGTTCCTGCTTATTTTCGTCGATTAGCACCGGAACACTACTATTTGGAAAGTAACGCTGGCTTTCGAACCTATAGTCATCTGAAAACTCCATCAGAAAATGACACTCCAGCAATAAAGTACCCGGCTTCACTCCGGCGTATTTGATCGCGATCAATGCAGTATTTCCAAATTCACTGGTTAGCACCATGTCCATCGCATCGCGTACAAATGGATGCTCCCAGCTCATAAATCGTACATCCTCATTCGCTAAGGCAATGGCCCGGTTATAGGTCACCGTCATGCCGTCATCCGGCAAACCCGGCATTTTTGCCAGCATGTTATCGCCGGGTGTAATCACCCAGCAATCCTGACCACGAATTTCACTGTCAACACCGTAACAGTCGTATATCCTTTCCATAAAATTGAATATATCGTAATCATACTCACGTTGTACTGCCTGATCGGTCAACTCTTCGGCAATCAACGGACGACAGGAATTGTATTCGAGCAAACGGTCACGCCCCTGCTGCAATGCTTGATTAAGCTGTTGGTAAATCACTTTTGTGCGCTTGATGAAAGGGTCAACTTTGAGAGCCGGATTGTTCAGATGAAGGATTAACTCCTGGCGCATTTGCACGAACACCTGATGCCCTGCAGGGCAGGTTTGTTTGAATGCATTCAATCCCTCGTGATACCAGCGAAACATGATTTCCTGTGCGGAATTTTGCAGATAAGGCACATGGATATTAATCACCGCATTTTGACCAATACGGTCAAGCCTGCCGATACGTTGCTCAAGCAAATCTGGATTCACCGGCAAGTCGAACAAAACCAGATGATGCGCAAATTGAAAATTTCGCCCTTCGCTACCAATTTCCGAACAAATTAATACCTGAGCACCAGCCTCATGGTCGGCAAACCAGGCCGCTGCGCGGTCTCTTTCGACCAGACTCATACCCTCGTGAAATACTGCGGCTCTAATACCTGTATTACGCTTGACCTGATGCGCCAGTCCGAGCGCGGTATGCGCATGAGCTGCGATTACCAGTACTTTGTTTTTTTTGTTATCGAGCAGGAATGCGCCAAGCCAGTCAACCCGCGGATCGCTCCTGGTCGCGGTCTGCGCGATCAGTTCTGGCGCCAGTAACAACTCAGGGTCGACCGATTCCTGATCTGCCTGAATTTGCTTCGGTTCGGATGATTGATCCGCTGCGGTAAGCGGGTAAGCATGGAGTTCGCGTTGCGGAAAGCCTTTAATCACATGGCGGGTATTACGAAACATCACGCGTCCGGTGCCATGCCGATCGAGCAGATGTTCTATCAGTGCCTGCTGTGCCTGTGAGCGCTGCGCCGCATCTTCACTGTCTAACTGATTTAACCACTTGCGATTATCGCCTTCATCAAGTGTTTGTTGCAGAACACTTAGATGATCATCGTTCAAGCGGGCATCCTGTTGCAGGGCATCCACTACATCTGCCAGTGGAGCGTAGTTAATTTCCTCCTGTAAAAAACTGGCCAGGTGGTTAAATCGATTTGGATCGAGTAGCCTCAACCGCGCGAAATGACTTTCCTTGCCAAGTTGTTCCGGCGTTGCAGTGAGCAACAATATACCAGGTGTTTGCATCGCCAGTGATTCAATCGTTTGATACTCGGGACTTACCGATTCCGCCGACCAGGCCAGATGGTGTGCCTCATCGACTATCAACAAATCCCAGTCCCCGGCAAACGCCTGCGTTGCACGCGATGGATTATCGACCAGAAACCGCAGGCTACAAATTATCAGCTGTTCATCGTGAAACGGATTATCGACCTCGCTATGACCGTCGTCGTCTGAATCGCTCATGGCATCACAGCGCTCTTCGTCAAAAACACTGAACATCAGGTTAAATCGACGCAGCATCTCGACCAGCCATTGATGAACGAGGCTTTCAGGCACTACGATCAATACCCTTTTCGCTCTCTCGGCCAATAATTGTTGATGCATGATCAGCCCGGCCTCGATGGTCTTGCCCAGACCGACCTCGTCCGCTAGCAACACCCGTGGCGCATAACGTCGTGCTACTTCGTAGGCGATATAGATTTGATGCTCAAGTAAACTGGTGCGACACCCAGCCAGTCCATAGACCGGCGACTGTGACAGGCTGTTGGCTATTTCGCGGGTATAACAGCGCAAAGCAAACCATTTATTGCGATCAATCTGACCATTCAGCAACCTTTCCGCGGGTCGATTCAGTTGCAGGTAATTATTCAATTTACCTTCCGCCAGCTGCACCGCCTGACCGGCTTTATCTTCACAGTGATAAACGATCAGGCCGGTGGACTCATCAATATCGACCACCTTCAGCTCGTCGCCCGCCTGATTTTGAATCCAGTCACCGGAATTAAACCGAACGCGCGATAAAGGGGCATCCTGGCGCGCATAAATACGGGTTTCGGTAGTAGCCGGGAAAACGATACTGACGGTTCGGTGTTCGACTTCGACCACCATGCCGATACCCAGTTGAAGTTCGGCTGCACTGATCCAGCGCTGACCGACAGAAATTTCCTGCATTGCTATTTCCGCAGACTGATCAAAAAATTAGGGCCGTGATTATAGCAAGAGTGCCCACCAGTGCCTCGAAAAATAGCAATTTTTTGTCAACGCAATTATCACGTTGACAGAACACCGGGTTGTTGCACAAAATAAAACCATGATTTCAATCCACCCGGCAGGTTATTTCATCACTGGTTCCGATACCGACGTGGGCAAAACCTATGTCGCCTGTGAGCTGATCCGACAGTTACGCAATCTCGATATAAAGCTCGAAACTCGAAAACCGGTGGAATCCGGTTGCTGTATCGGTGAATCTGGAGAATTGATTCCTGTTGACGCACTGGAATTACAGGCAGCGAACAATAAGCTTGAGAACATAGAACGCATCATAGCCTACCGATTTAAAGCGGCGCTCGCCCCGCCCCGGGCCGCAGCTCTGGAGGGCTGCCAGCTGAAAATTGCCGACTTGCTAAACGCCTGTTCGCTCGACAACAGTGATCATTTGTTAATGGTCGAAGGCGCCGGGGGTTTTTACTCACCACTTGCCCAGGACGGCCTGAATGCTGACCTGGCCAGTCTATTGCAACTTGCGGTAATCATCGTGGTCAACGACCGAATTGGCGCCGTCAACCAGGCCCTGATGACGATTCAGGCGGTAGAAAGCCGTCATCTGAATATCGCCGCTATCATCATGAATCAGGTGCATGAGGATATCGAGAACTCGATGGATAATAGCGAAGATTTACGCTCCCTGTGTAGCCATTCAATATTTCGCTGCCGCTATAATCAAAAGCTGGAAGCGGTATTTACATGAAGCATCTCCTCAGGCCGCGGAATTCTGTGCGCACCGGTGTCGTACCAAATTGAACAAAGGCTACCCAATTATTCTCGCTAGCTACATCGGCTGGGGGCTTTTACCGCTGTACTGGGCCTTATTGGCTCACGTCCCGCCACTGGAGACACTGCTGCACCGGATGATGTGGGCAGTACCTTTTCTAATATTGTTGGTCGCGTTCAGTACGCGACGTAAAACCCAGCTATTCACTGCGTTTCACTCCTGGCCCGAAATGCGGCTATTGTGTATTTCGAGTGTTTTTATTTGTATTAACTGGGGTATTTATATCTGGGCGGTCGCTAACCAACGTGTCATAGAAGCCAGTATGGGTTATTTCCTGACCCCCCTCCTTAACGTCATTGTTGGCCTGCTAATTTTCAAAGAAAAATTCGATCCGGTGAAAATCGCGGCGATCGGCTGCGCAGCTGCCGGGGTGGTGTATTACATACTCAAAGCCGGCATATTTCCCTGGGTAGGCCTGTCGTTGGGTTTTAGCTTTGCGGCCTACGGGCTTTTCAGAAAGAAAATGGAAACCAATGCAATCCCCGGATTGCTGGTCGAGACACTAATGCTGTTACCATTTACGATTGGGCTAATTTTATGGTTGCACAGCAATGGCGCTGCAATGTTTTTAAATGACAGCCTGACCACTAATCTGTGGCTTATCCTGGCTGGCCCAATTACCGTCATTCCGTTAGCCCTGTTTACCATGGGCGCACGCCTGTTGCCGATGACATCGGTAGGCATATTATTTTACGTGACGCCGACGCTGCAATTCCTGTGTGGCATTCTGGTGTTCGACGAAGCGTTTAA
>CBDUSZ010000254.1:0-4558 GCA_965370015.1 uncultured bacterium
TATTCTACAAGTCTGCATTATAAATTGCTCTTTATGATTAGGTAACCATAACCAGCAAGCGTGTAAACCATCTTGATATAGCGGTAGACTTTTTCAGACAGGCCAGTAACAATCCAGTTTCTAACATTCATATGACCACATATTTGCTGGAGGCAAAAGCATGAGCGCCCATCCAAGTGAAGTTATAAGCGACTCCATTTTGTTACGTGAGGACGAAGACGGTATCGCCACCTTAACCCTGAACAGGCCAAAGCAATATAACGCGCTGTCCAGAGCCTTGTTAACTGAACTTCAAAATGCGTTAGATGATATCAGCGCGGACGACAAAATTCGTGTCGTCATTATCGCCGCCAATGGCAAGGCCTTTTGCCCCGGCCACGATTTGAAAGAGATGCGCTCAAGCGAGGATAAAGCCTTTCATCAGGCTATATTTAATCAGAGCGGTAAGATGATGTTGACGATTAACGCGATGCCACAGCCGGTGATTGCCCAGGTTAATGGCATTGCTACTGCAGCTGGTTGCCAGCTGGTTGCCAATTGTGACCTCGCCGTGGCATCGAAAGAAGCCCGCTTTGCGGTATCCGGTATCAACCTTGGATTATTCTGCTCTACCCCAGCTGTACCATTAAGCCGTAATATGACTCGCAAGCAGGCCATGCAGATGCTGTTAACCGGTGATTTTATATCGGCGTCGAAGGCGCAGGCTTTTGGCCTGCTTAACGAAGTGGTCGAAGTAGCAGAGCTAGAGCAGACCACCCGGGATCTGGCACACAAGATTGCTGCCAAGTCATCGTACGCGATCAGGCTCGGCAAGGAAATGTTTTACCGCCAGTTGCCGATGGATTTATCTGAAGCTTACGCCTTTGCCGGAGAAAAAATGGCCTGCAATATGGGCAGCGAGGATGCAAGGGAAGGTTTCGACGCCTTCATCGAAAAACGCAAGCCTGAATGGAAAGGGCGCTAGAGAATCTTATGATCAAGTGATGACCGAAACTAACCAATATTCAACCAGCCTGGAAAAAAATTCAGCTAACTTCACGCCCCTGTCACCGTTGACATTTATCGAGCGCGCCGCCTCGGTTTACCCGAAACAGACGGCGCTGGTTTATGGAAATATCCGAAGAAACTGGTCCGAAACTTACAGCCGATGCCGCCGACTTGCTTCGGCACTGAGCAAACAAGGGGTAGGCACTGGTGATACGGTTGCGGTCATGCTGCCAAACCTACCGGCCATGTACGAGGTGCATTTTGGCGTGCCAATGACTGGCGCCGTACTGAATACACTCAACACCCGTCTCGATGCCGACACCATCGCCTTTATGTTAAAACATGCCGACGCGAAGGTCCTGCTAACGGACCGGGAATATTCGCAAACCGTTAAAACAGCGTTGATGCAGCTCGACTTTAAACCGCTGATAATTGATGTCGACGATCCCAATTTTATCGGTGGTGAATTCATTGGTGAGATGGAGTACGAGGTATTTTTACAGCAAGGAGATCCAGAATTTGAGTGGCAGTTACCAGAGGACGAATGGCAGGCGATATCGCTTTGTTACACCTCTGGCACCACCGGAAACCCAAAGGGGGTGGTAACCCACCATCGCGGTGCCTATTTAAACGCCGTGTCCAATATCATGGCGTGGGATATGAATGCCCACCCGGTGTATTTATGGACCCTGCCACTATTTCATTGTAACGGCTGGTGTTTTCCCTGGACTCTGGCTGCCCTGAACGGCACCAGCGTTTGCCTTCGAGCGGTCCGCGCCGACGATATATTTAATTTAATCAAAGCCGAAAAGGTATCCCATCTCTGCGGTGCACCTATAGTCCTCAGCCTGATGGCGAATGCTGATGAAAATTTAAAACAGGATATCAACCATCAGGTCAATATCATGACCGCCGCCTCGGCGCCGCCACCGGCGGTGCTGGAAGCGATGGAAAAACTGAATTTTAAAGTTTCTCATGCCTATGGTCTGACCGAAACCTACGGCCCATCGGTAATCTGTGCCTGGCATTCGGAATGGGATGATTTACCAGTAACCGAACAGGCCGAGTTAAAGTCGCGCCAGGGCGTACGCTACCCGATGCTGGAAAAACTACTGGTCGCCGACCCCGACACACTCGAACCGGTACCGCACGACGGTGAAACCATCGGTGAAATCATGTTCAAGGGCAATATCGTCATGAAGGGTTATCTGAAAAACCCCAAAGCGACAAAACAGGCCTTTGCAGGTGGCTGGTTTCACAGCGGCGATCTTGCGGTCTGCCATGAAGACGGTTATATCGAAATCAGAGACCGATCCAAAGACACCATTATTTCCGGCGGTGAAAACATTTCGAGTATTGAGATCGAGAAAACCCTCTATCGTCACCCCGCGATTATGGAAGCCGCGGTAGTAGCAAGGCCAGATCAAAAATGGGGAGAATCTCCCTGTGCCTTTGTTACCCTGCGAGATAATGTTAATGACGTCAGCGAGGAAGACATCATCGCATTTTGTCGCGACAACATGGCGCATTTCAAGGCACCCAAATCCGTCGTTTTCGGCGCATTACCAAAAACTTCAACCGGTAAAATTCAGAAATTTATTTTACGCCAGCAGGCAGAGGCGCTTCAGGCATGACCGATATTACGACACTACGGCGAATACTCACTGAAAACAAACGTGTGGCGATGGTCGGCCTGTCCGCCGACTGGTGGAGACCGAGTTTTTTTGCAGCGAAATACCTGCTGGAGCACGGATTTGAGGTTACTCCGGTTAATCCGAAATACGATGAAATACTCGGGCAGAAATGTTACCCCGATCTGAAATCGATCCCGACCCCGATAGATATCGTTGACCTGTTTCAAAAATCTGAACGGGTACCGCTATTCGTAGATGATGCGGTAGCGATTGGCGCCAAAATATTCTGGATGCAACTGGGTGTTGTTAACCAGGAAGCCGCACAAAAAGCACAGCAAGCCGGGCTCGAGGTAATCATGGACCGATGTATGAAAATTGAATTTGCCCGATTGTTTGGTGGATTGAATACCATCGGCGTTAACACCGGTATTATTTCGGCAAAACGACCCCAGTATTTTAATCGCTAGTTTATAGATAAGCATCACAAATCGAGATCAGCAACATGGCCGATAGAAAATTTGGAATCGAAACACTGTGTTTACATGCGGGACAAATCCCTGACCCGGTAACAGGGTCCCGCGCTGTTCCCATACATCAAACCACCTCCTATGTATTTGACAGCACGGATCACGCGGCCAGCCTGTTTAATCTGCAAACCTTTGGCAACGTCTACACGCGCCTGACCAACCCCACCACGGCGGTATTCGAAGAACGCATGGCCGCACTAGAAAATGGCCGTGCAGCGCTTGCAGTAAGTTCCGGCATGGCGGCGCAAATGGTAGCTTTATTGACATTAATGGAACAGGGCGATGAACTGGTATCGGCCAGCACCCTGTATGGCGGCACCTATTCCCAGTTTGACGTCACCTTCCGAAAATTCGGTATTAATA
Organism: uncultured bacterium; assembly: GCA_965370015.1. GTDB lineage: Bacteria > Pseudomonadota > Gammaproteobacteria. The sequence continues at coordinate 3,512 of CBDUSZ010000254.1, forward strand.
CAAAGTTTGTCGACTCCGATGACCCGGAAAATTTTCGCAAGGCGATCACCAAAAAAACCAAAGCGCTTTATGCCGAGTCTATCGGCAATCCACTGAACAATGTACTCGATATCGAAGCCGTCGCCGCGATTGCCCACGATGCCGGCCTGCCCCTGATAGTCGATGCCACTTTTACGACACCCTACCTATGCCGCCCGATGGATTTTGGTGCCGACATTGTTGTGCATTCGGCGACCAAATTTATTGGCGGGCATGGGACCTCGATGGGTGGAGTGATCATTGAATCCGGTAAGTTTGACTGGGCCAATGGTAACTTCCCCGGCATGACCGAACCCTCGACCGGTTATCATGGCATTCGCTTTTACGAAACCTTCGGCGATTTCGGCTTCACCGCAAAAGCGCGCTGTGAGACCGTACGTACCCTTGGCCCCGCGATGAGTCCGTTCAACGCCTTCCTGTTACTACAGGGTCTGGAGACGCTACCGATAAGAATGGATCGCCACTGCGAAAATGCAGTGCGTGTGGCTAAATTTTTACAACAACATCCGGCAGTGTCCTGGGTAAATTATGCGGGTCTTGAGGACAACCCCTACCAACATCTGGTTAAAAAGTATCTACCCAAAGGTGCAGGCTCAATACTCACCTTCGGTGTCAAGGGGGGCGAAAAAGCCGGCGCAACATTTATCGAGAGTGCACAGTTTCTCAGTCACCTCGCCAATGTAGGCGATGCCAGGACATTAATCATTCATCCGGCCTCGACGACACATCGTCAGCTCAGCGAAGAACAACTAGTAGCCGCAGGTGTCACTCCAGATATGGTGCGTATATCAGTAGGCCTGGAGACGCTGGACGATATCCTCTGGGATCTGGATCAGGCGTTGGAGCAGTCGCAGTAGGGTGATGGTTGCGAAATGGGTTTCGCATTCTAAGCGTTCATCTCCTCCCATGGCTCTAGCTACAGGTATTTTCGCACACCAAGGCTTTATTTACTCCGTAGTTAATTTAGAGTAAGTGCGCGAGTCACTTCTTGTCTACAGCAACAAGAAG
>CBDUSZ010000255.1:0-4548 GCA_965370015.1 uncultured bacterium
AGTGAAGCGCAGTATCAACAAGCGTGCCTAATATGAGCACACTGCAGCCGATCATTAACGGCTTTAATAGAGTCTGAATCATGGTTGACCCTCCAATTCGGTTTTCATCTCGCCAACCTGATTGAAAGATATGGCATCGACCTGTCTGGCATCCGCCGGCGCGGAAAACTCAAACTGGCTGTCGAGAATCTGTGCCCTGGTATTCCAGTCATGAAAACGCACCGAGAATTGTGGCGCCGCGGTTATCCACTTACTGGTAATGACATATTTCATCGGTAGCGGCGCACTGCCAACCTTGACCCACAATTGCCAGTCTACGTCGTTTTCCCGAAACGCCAGGTGATGAGCCTCGATACCATTCAACGTCGTAGTACCCATGTAATCACCGCGCGTAACACCGGATTTCAAGATGGGATAGGAGTCTGCGAACAGCAGGTCAGCCCCGGGTGCGTAAATGCCCGTCTCGAATTCGACCAGGCGGATGGCATCGTCGACAGTTCCAGGTGCCAGCCTTTGAATATACAGATTTTTTTTCTTGCCGTGCAAAGTGAAGGTCTTTGCGTCGTAAATCATCTCGATATCCGAGAACATCCCTTTGCGTGTGACATGCATTTTACCTGGGCGCTTTATCGCAATTTCCGCGAAACTGCCGAACTGCAGTTTTTGGCCCTCATCCGTCACCAACTCGCTTTCAATGCTAGCCTTCATGCTGAACGATGAAAGACTGCCAAGGAAAGAAGACATGGAGCGCAAGACCTTGTCGGCCTCAGGATCAATTGAGGCGGAAACCGCGGCAGCAGAAATCGAGAATAACAATAGTAGTACCGTCAACATATTGGCACATGGCTGTTGTATAAATCGATTTATCATCATACCTTCTCCTGGCTAACGAAACTCACAAGGAAGTGAAGTCTTTGATGGCATCTTCTGTCAGCCCATGGCCTCAACTAACCATATTTTCTAATTAGTGCTGTTGTAACTTTTTAAAGTTTTCTGAGGACTTATGCCATACGTAGACAAACTGTATGCGAATAGCGCTGTTATCCACATCACTATCCCCAAACACATTGGAGCTAATGCTAGTGCGTATCATGAGGTTGTCCGTTGAAGTAAAATTCAATGCATAGCCAAGGTCCCCAATATCGAGTTCTCCCCCTGTCTCAACACCACCGATTGTTGACTGGAAACCTTTCCGATAAAGCAAATCAATAGAACCGAAGAGGCTTCGAGTAAAGTCCTGGGTTAGATGCGCTTCGAGTTGCCAAATAGGATCGTTCTCCAGCCTTTGACCGATAAAATCGTCATTGTCTTCGAATAACCAGACTGAGGGTATTATTTCAAAACTTCCCATGTAACCGGGACTAAATACACCGAAATGATATTTAATCGGCAGCGCAATACGACCCCACCAGCGGTTTAAGCCCAGGTTCACCAGTTTATCGCTTTCGTATTCGCCCACTGGAATTCCCAGCATCGCCGCAATGTCCACGGTCCAGGTCGGCTCGTAGTTAAATAGATGGACATTACTCTTAAGCTGCGAAGTGCCAATAAGATTAATATCCAGCTGCACTATGGGATCGGCGTATCCGGAACTGGATTGGCTAAATGCGACGCCTGCCGTTTCACCCGGAGGTACAAACTGGGATGGCAGACTAACGCCAATATCGGCTTGAACACTACCCCCGGCGAGATTAACGGCAAACGATGAGGCCCGATTGAATAATGTCATATGGCGTGCCCAACTGCCGACAACGATATTGCCCTCGACGTCCGAGTTTGGATAGATGTATTCTCCTGGAGCGAACTGCTGTGCACCGGAGGCTTGCAAATTCAAATTCAGGTATTGGAAGGATATCACGGTACTACCTTCCCGCGTCTTCCAGTAGGCACGTGCGCCGTCGTCAACGGCAAATACCGGAGCGCTAAATGACAAAATGGCAAGGTTTGTAACAAACGCTAGCAAGCGGGCATGTCTAATTTTTGTATTCATAACGAAGTCCTAAATTACTGATTCATAAGCTCGAGAAGTTTTTCAAAGGGAATCGCTTCCATACCGCGCACAGGTGGGTAGCTATCAGACTCCGGCACCCGATTGGGGAGCTGTTTACTCATTTGTTCAAAGGGCGACCTCGTCCCAATGATGACCCCATTTGTCTTCACATACTCGCCCCATAATGCGATAAGTTCCTTCCTTTTTTTAGGGTACTTATCAGTCAGGTCGTACTGCTCACCCGGATCTTCGGCAAGATTGAAGAGCTGCCAGTCTTCAGTTCCAAGCGGTTGATAATGCCAGCTGATCTTCCAGTCCCCCTGGCGGATCGCCCGGTTTCCGAACAACTCCCAGCCCAGCCAGTCACTTGCACCCCGAGGTGATTGGGTGTGGCCATTCAGCATCCCCACCCAGGATTTGCCCTGCATCGGTTCAATTTTGCGCCCCTTATAGGTAGCAGGATGTTTAATGCCGGCCAGCTCCAGTATGGTTGGCGCGATGTCCTTGACGTGAAGGACTGCCTTTTTGTTTATTCCGCCAGCACCCTTCACACCGGGGCCGCTGATAATCAGGGGAGAGCGTGTACCCCCTTCTGCAAGAAAACCTTTATAAAGCCGAAAGGGTGCCATCGACACTTGTGCCCAGGCCGGTCCGTACTCGGCGAACGTACCCTTGCGACCAAGGGAATTATGCCCTTCTTCGGCAAAATTGTTCATCGCATGGAGGAAGCCAAAAGTGCCCATTTGCCCGGACACCATTGCTCTTAAGTTATTTCCCTCAGCCCCGTTGTCGGATATGAAGATAACCACGGTGTTGTCGTACTCATCTATACTTTTGAGATAATCGAATACCCGCCCGATCTGGTCGTCCATGTATTCAATCATTCCGGCGTAGAGTTCCATTGTCCGCCCCTGCATCACGCGTACGGCGGGCGTGAGTGTCGTGGATCTTGGCAGGAAAAAAAGCCGGTCGGCGGTGTTAACGCCTTTGTCTACTATGCCCAGTTCCTGCATACGTGCGATGCGTTGTTGACGGATCCCATCCCAACCTTCGTCGTAGCGATTCTTGTAACGGCGCAACCAGTCATCCGGCAGTTGCAGCGGGCCGTGGGGGGCGGTAAATGCCATGTAGGCGAAGAATGGTTTCTTGTCCTTGCGGCCCTCTTCTATGAACTGAATGGTCTTGTCGGTGTAGTTCTTAGTGGAGTAAAAATCCTTGGGTAGTTTCTTAACCGGGAGGCCGTCTTCGGTATACGGCATCCTGGGTATCTGCCATTCAATGTTCCAAGCGTCGTCAAAGTGGTCCCCTCCGCCAACCAGCGTCGAGAAATCGCGTTCGAAACCGCGGGCGTGCGGAATCTGATCCGGTTTTATGCCGAGATGCCATTTCCCGACCATGTAGGTGTGATAGCCGCTGTCTTGCAGCAACTCGGCGACCGAAGCCACACGTTTGTTGAGCACACCCTCGTACCCGGGTTTCCCCACCTGGTTAGGCGCGGTAAGCTCGCCCATGTTACCCAGGCCGGCAATGTGATTGTCTGTTCCCGAAAGCAGCATGGATCGCGTGACCGAGCAGGTTGGTGATACGTAGAAGTCGGTATAGCGCATACCCTGCTGGGCCAGTTCATCCAACACTGGTGTTTTGATCTCACCGCCATAACTTCCGAGATCCGAGTAACCCATGTCATCGGCAACAATCAAGAGAATATTGGGCCTGGATTGCGTCTGTGCATTTACCTGCATTGTAACTATCGTCAATGTCAGCGTAAGCATTGTCGCAAGCGCAGGGTTGAACAATAAATTCTTTCTCTTTGTATTCATGACATATCACCTTTCTGGGCGTACATTTACTGACTCCTATCGGATCCTATCGGATTAACTACTCGGTTTAACGCTACTACCTATTTACCGAGGGTTTGGTCCACCCTTTCGCGGAACCGTTTACCATAAACTTTCAGTGATTCTTCGATAGCTTCCCAGGACAACTCCTTAGATTTTCCATCAATACTTCGTAGAGGTTTCGCATCAAGACGTACAGCCATCCGCTCGCCAGTTAGCGAGTCGAACATTTCGGCCTCAACCGAGGCTTCTTTTAAAGTGAAATTCTTTGGTTTTGATCTCCCAGTAATTTTTTTGGCTCCCGATGAGAGAAGACCTATGGGTGAATATTGTCCAAATTTACGTTTCGGTTTTCCCAGGTACAGGTTCGTGATAGCGATCCGTGCCCCCATAACACCTGGACCCGCTTTGGACACCACCGGGTAATCAGGCTCCAGCGCCTCGATCATGACCGCCCGCATGCTGTCCACCAAAATCTTCATCTGATCAGCATCGATACCTTTATACTTTGAATCCGGGGCTATAAAAATCTCGATGGGCCCGAGTACAATCTTATTGTAATCCTTAAATTGCAAACCAGGTTTGTTCCAGTGCCAGGCCCCTTCCATATTCGGGATCGGCACCAGCTCCACTGACGGATCGATGAATCCTGATGTCTTCGGTTGCCCTGCACTCCATGCCTGACTAGAAAATATCAATGCAAGCGTAATAATGAGTTTG
>CBDUSZ010000256.1:0-4513 GCA_965370015.1 uncultured bacterium
GTAGTGGTGGCTTGAAATGAGTGACAGTAATTCTACCAAGATCATCGAGCCTTACCTGAAAATAATGGTTGAAAAACAGGCGTCCGACCTATTTTTCGTAACTGCTGCGCCGCCTAATATGAAGGTGCAGGGTAAGACCACTGCGATTGCCAAAAATGCCTTTCATACGGGGCAGGTAAAAAAACTTGCCTATAGTTTACTGAGCGACGAGCAAATCCGCGATTTTGAAATCAACCGTGAATTGAATCTGGGATTTACTCTGGAGAATGTTGGCCGGTTCCGTGTCAATATCTTCATCCAGCGCTCCGAAGTATCGATGGTGATTCGCTATATCAAGTGGGATATTCCGAGTATCGATGAACTCGGTTTGCCGCAGATATTGAAACAAATTGTGATGAATCATGCGGGCCTGGTGCTGGTGGTCGGGTCTACCGGGTCGGGCAAGTCGACTACCCTGGCGTCGATGATTAATCATCGCAATAAAATTGAGGGTGGTCATATTCTCACCATCGAAGATCCAATCGAATTTGTGTTTCGACATGACAAGTCGATTATTTCGCAACGCGAAGTCGGTATCGATACCCTCAGCTATGAAAATGCATTGAGAGAGGCACTTCGCGAAGCACCGGAAGTTATCATGATAGGTGAAGCACGCGATTCCGAAACTATGAAAGCGGCCATCAACTTCGCCGATACGGGCCACCTGTGCCTGACTACACTGCACGCGGTAAATTCAAATCAGGCAATGGATCGAATGATGAATATGTTTCCGACCGATATGCATAAGCAACTGCTGATGGATCTGTCGTTAAACCTGAGGGCGGTTATCTCACAGCGCCTGGTGCCCGGCATGAAGGGCAAACTCGCCTGTGCGGTTGAAATAATGGTAAACACGCCTTACATCAGAGAGCTATTGCGCGAGGGTAATTTTAACCAAATTAAGGAAATCATGGAAAAAGGCGATACCGCGGGCATGCAAACCTTTGATCAGTCTTTGTACAATCTCTACAAAGCCGACAAGATAACGATCAAAAACGCACTTGCTTATGCCGACTCGAGTACCAACCTCGAATGGAAGATCAATTTTGGCGAGGAACATAGACAGCAGGATACGCGGCACAATTTGAATCAGCAAGGTGGCCTGGAAGAACTGATCCTGCCGTCAGAAGAAGTTTAAAACGCAATAATCTGGCTGATCAGTATTAATAGAGATACTTTCGATCAGGCTTCGTCTGGGCTGTACTCGTAAACCACCTTTCCCGCCACCAGTGTTTGCAATACACGGCCATTAAAATCCCAACTTTCAAAGGCGGTGTTTTTACCCCTTGATGCGAAGTTTTTACCGCTGCAAATCCAGTGGGCATCTGGATCGATAATGGCTATGTCTGCCAGTTCGCCAGCTGCGATTTGACCCGCCGGAAGTCCAAGAATGCGCGCCGGAAAAATGCTGAGTTTAGCGATCACCTCGGGCATCGATAGAATATTTTCCTCGACCAGACGAATGGCCAGAGGTAACAGGGTATCAAAGGTACTGATACCGGGTTCCGCCGAGGGGAAGGGGCGTAATTTGGCATCGACTTCATGGGGTTGATGATCGGAACAAATGCTATCGATTGTGCCGTCAGCAATGCCCTCGCGCAGGGCCTGCTTATCGTACTGACTGCGAAGCGGTGGAATGGTCAATTTATTGCTATCAAAGTCACCAAGGTCATGATCGGTAAGAAAAAGTTGATGCATCGAGCAGTCTGCCGACACCGGCAACCCGTTGGCCTTGGCCTGTCGAATCATATCGACCGAACGAGCGCAGGATAACTGGCCAAAATGGGTTCTGGCTCCGGTCTGGGCGACAAGCTCTATATCTTTTGCGAGGGCAGCAGTTTCTGCAGCTTCGGGGATTGCGGGTAAACCGAGGCGGGTGGAAATAGCGCCTTCGTGAGCGCAGCCGTCAGCATACAAATCATCGTCTCTGGGCTGAATGATAACCAGCATACCGACTCCAGCGGCATATTCCATCGCTCGCCGTTGCACCAGATTATTCATAAATGGGCGTCCCGCATTGCTGAATGCGATGCAGCCATTTGCCTTTAAGCCCGCCATATTGCTGAGTTGTTCGCCCTCTAATGCACGTGATAAGGCTCCAACGGTATAGATATGGCACCGATTACCAGCTTTGGCATTTTGGTGATGTATTAAATCGACAACGGCTGAATTATCTATTGTCGGCTGGGTATCAGGTGGTATGCAAACACTGGTAATTCCATTTTTAACCGCTGCACTGGTTTCCGAGGCAATATTTGCCTTGTGAGTTTGCCCCGGCTCCCTGAGTCGCGCCTGACCGTCTACCAGCCCTGGGATGATCCAGTGCCCTTGCGCTTCGATGGTTTGCCCGGGCTGGAATCCGCGCGGCGGTTTACCAATCCCAACTACCAGATTACCTTCAATAAAGACGTCAGTTTTAGACTCGCAGGATTCAACCGGGTCAATTAGAAGACCATTTTTTATGTGAATCATCATTCGCTAACCTGTAACCCCGAGCGACCCACGATCATTGACATGACCGCCATGCGTACCGAAATTCCAAACCCTACCTGCTGTAATATTACCGACTGGTTGCCATCCATAACACTGGATTCGATTTCGACACCACGATTGGCTGGTCCGGGGTGCATTACGATAGCATCCGGTCTGGCGCGGCTGAGCCGTTCCTGGGTTAGTCCAAACTGGTTGAAATATTCGCTTTCACTCGGTAGCAGGGCACCGCGCATACGTTCTTTTTGCAGGCGCAACATGATGACAACATCAACGTCTTGCAGACCTTGCTCCAGGTTGTCGTATAACTGTACACCCAGCGATTCGGTGTCGACCGGCAATAATGTCCTGGGGGCGATGACGCGTACCTCGGCGGTATTGAGCAGATTAAGCGCGTGAATTTGCGAACGAGCAACGCGTGAGTGCATAATATCGCCGACTATTGCGACCGTCAAATGAGCGAAATCCTGCTTATGATGGCGGATGGTATACATGTCGAGCATTGCCTGTGTCGGGTGCTCGTGTTGCCCGTCACCGGCATTCAGCACGCTTACGCCTGGTCGCATATGCTGTGCAAAAAAATGTGCGCTGCCACTGTCCTTATGACGGATCACGAACATATCGATTTGCATTGCCTCCAGATTATGGATCGTATCGAGCAGTGATTCGCCTTTGGTTGTCGCCGATGTATCGAGATTCAGACTTAAAATATCGGCTGACAATCGTTGCTCGGCGAGTTCAAAAGTCGAACGCGTACGAGTACTGGCCTCAAAGAACAGATTGGCAACTGTTTTGCCGCGTAATATCGGTACTTTTTTGATAGCGCGGTCGGTCACAGACGTGAAGGTGCCGGCCGTATCGAGTATCTCGGTGAGAATCTGCCGATTTAAACCTTCAATACTAAGGAAATGCTGTAACTTGCCGTTCTCGTCGAGTTGCAGATTTTTAGCTGACATGACTGGTGTTTGATTTAATCGTCAGCTGGAGTGGCTCAGGGCCATCCAGTTTGATGTGATCGCCAGGCTCAAGCTCGATAGTTTCGGCGACTATATCTGCCTGAATCGGAATTTCGCGTTCACCACGATCAATTAAAATAGCGAGGATTATTCGCTGCGGCCGACCATAATCGAATATTTCATTCATCGCCGCACGCACAGTTCGACCCGAATGTAATACGTCGTCTACGAGGATAATCGTTTTACCATCGATATCGATGGGTAGACTCGATGGCTTTACGGTTGGGTGTAAACCGATTTTAGTAAAGTCGTCCCGATAAAAAGTGATATTCAGGCGACCCAGATCTGTCTCCGGCGCAATAATTTGATGTATTGCGTTGGCTATCCAGTATCCACCGGTTTCAATACCGATAATGATGGGCTGATCAGCGGGGGAGAGATTCGATGGGAAATAGGGTTTCAGTGCCTGGGTCAGCTTTTCAATCAGGGTTTCGACTGAGGGAAGGGACACGTAATTTCCATGCATTGAACTCGGGGGGCTTTATAGCATAGTTTTTATCTACTTACAGTAGTTGGATTGGTTTTATCTGTTGTTGGGTATGTATCTCTGGATGGTTTTTTACAATTTCTGGAATTGGGAAGGGTTTCGCACACCAATGTTTTCATTACTCCGTAGTTGATTATGAGTAAGTGCGCGAGTCACTTTTCTCTCCAGCAAGAAAAGTAACCAAAAGTGCCGCCCCCAAACAAGCCCTTTAATCTTCAAAATAGTGCCCATATCAGGGTCGACCCACACGCGCTCCCGGCACGGGCGGGCCTGAAATGGCTTTATAGCTGCGCATTCCATGCTCCACTATAAAGGCCAGCCTGTACATCCGTGTACAGGCGTTCGTGGCTCCTAACCCGCCACTCACCCCTGCCATTTCACCCTGATCTGAACACTATTTTGCCGAGGGCTTGAAAGGGGGAAGAAAAAAACCGTATCTTTAAAGATTGGGGCTTTTAAACCGCCCTCTTTGTGTGCTGGA
>CBDUSZ010000257.1:0-4473 GCA_965370015.1 uncultured bacterium
AACGCGAGTACACAGTAAACACCAACAAGATTGACCATCTGCGGTTCTTTTGCCGTGGTGACTCTTACTCATTCTGGGGGCTGATCGACGGCAGTTTTCATCTGGTGTGCCCTTCGCGTGAGGGCACAATGTTCCTGTTTGGCACCGACCGTCTGGGCCGGGACATGTTTTCACGGATACTCAATGGCAGCCGTATATCACTGACCGTTGGTCTGATTGGTATCGCCTTCAGTTTCATGCTGGGTATATCCATTGGTGGGGCCGCCGGCTATTTTGGTGGCTGGGTAGACGCTACTGTTCAACGCGTTATCGAGGTGCTTCGCTCGCTGCCCGAGTTGCCCCTGTGGATGGCATTGTCCGCCGCCCTGCCTGTCACCTGGAGCCCAATTCTGGTGTATTTCGGCATTACCATCATCCTCGGCATGCTGGATTGGCCCGGCCTGGCCCGCGCTGTGCGCTCGAAGTTACTTGCTTTGAGGGAGGAAGACTACTGTTCCGCAGCGACATTGATGGGTGCGTCACCAAAGCGGGTTATCGCTCGACACCTGTTACCCAATTTCATGAGCCACCTGATTGCCTCTGCGACGCTTTCTATCCCCGCCATGATCCTCGGTGAAACCGCGCTTAGCTTCCTCGGGCTCGGTCTTCGCCCGCCCATTACCAGTTGGGGAGTCCTGCTGGTAGAAGCGCAGAATATCAATGCCGTGGCGCTTTATCCCTGGCTTATGCTACCAATGTTGCCGGTAGTTATTGTTGTTCTGGCATTTAACTTTCTGGGCGACGGGTTACGCGATGCGGCCGATCCATATTCCTGAAGTATAGAAGCATAAACAGTCTAAAAATCAATTGTGTAAATTCTTACCGGCTGCTGGCGCCCACGCACTGAGACATCTCCGAGCGCTCTGAATTCGTATTCGCCAGGCTCGATCAAGGCACGCGTTTGCTCGGAAACTATAATCCGCGTTCCATAGTCTTTGTTCAGTTGCTCGAGCCTTGCGGTCAAATTAACATTATCGCCGTGAACCGTGTAGCCGACACGATCCCCTGAACCGACCAGGCCACCGACAACAGGCCCCGAGTTGATACCGATACGTGTATTAAATTGTACCCCGTCACCGAACAACTTATCTTTAAGCGCCTGTTGAATGCCCAGAGCTGCTTTTACTGCATTACTGGCGTGATTTGCGTCGGGCTTGGGTACGTTAAATGTGGCCAGCACTGCGTCACCCTGAAATTGACTGATAACACCACCACATTCATCGATCGGTTTTGCAATCAGGGTAAAATACTCGTTTAACGCCGCAATCAACTGTTCCGGCGCGAGCTTTTCACTAATCGCGGTGAATCCTTCGATATCAGTGAACAGAATCGTAGTTTCATTCACTTCCCCCTTACCGGTAGTCGCACCTTCTTCCGAACGGGTAACTTGCTGCGCCACCTCTTCAGGCACAAATCGTGACAAATCCCGAGCTGCGCTGCCCTCAATCACCGAATCAAACAGCAATTTTCGGGCCCTGCGTAAAGCCAGAGCGAGTACCCCGGTTACGATCAAGATCGAAATAATCTTATCGAACTCGGCGCCGATCAAAACACTATTGGAAGTCATATACTCGACATAATCACGTGTAATCATCTGATCTACCGGATCACTGAAAAGCACGTATAACACCATTATGCCCCATCCCACGACGGCACTGAGTCCGGTTGCGACTACAAACCGCGGGTCGAAATGCAGTGCCCGAATCGCGATAAATATAAATACATATAACAAAGTAGGTGCTTTTAAGTAAAACGACGGAGGTTGTTCGTATTGCACATGAAAACTCCAGATCAGGCCCATCAACAATGCAATATCGGCAATTGCGGAAAAATAAAGCATCCAGTCCGGCAACTTACGTTTTATCGACAGCGAAAGCCTGAGCAGGCTAAACGCCAGGTATACACCGAGCACCCAGGGCACTGGGGTAAAAATCACATCATCGGAAAAAGTTTTTGGCGATATAATGTAGAGCAAACCGAAAATGGTAACGACCAGCAACTGAATCACACTGATTAAAACTTCGCTACGTTCCTGCTGATCCCGAATCACAACCTTCAAGCGTTCGGGTAATGCAGTTTTATGCAGTTTTAACTCGAGCTGCTGCTTTTTGATTTTAGATAGAAAACCCATAGATTCGGTCATTTAATTACAGTGCGTTTCAAATAAATTCAGTGTAGGCTGCATATCACCTGGAGCAACAGAGAATAACAAAGCATGGCTGAGCGTCTGGATCATGCGCGAATTCTGATTTATAGCCACGATTCCTTTGGTTTAGGGCACCTGCGTCGTTGCCGGGCAATTGCGCATTCTTTGATAGCCCGCTACAAAGGCGTATCGGTGCTTATCCTGTCAGGCTCCCCCATTATAGGCAGTTTTGATTTCAAGGCACGGGTAGATTTCGTGCGCATGCCAGGTGTCATCAAACTCAAGGATGGCGAATATACCTCGCTCGGATTGCACATCGATCTTGAATTAACCATGTCGATGCGCGAGTCAATCATCTACCACACCGCAGCCATTTTTAAACCGGACATATTTCTGGTAGACAAGGAACCCACCGGCCTTAAAGGCGAAGTGGTTAGCACACTGGAAATGTTGCGTGCGGGGGGCACTATTAATGTATTGGGATTACGCGATGTAATGGACGAAGCATCGACCTTAAAAGCAGAATGGGAACGCAAGCAGGTTCTACCGGTATTAGAAGATTTGTACCACGATATATGGATTTACGGACTGAAGGAGATGGGCAACCCGGTCGAATCACTCGGATTGTCAGATTCGGTAAAACAAAAAATTTCCTACACCGGCTACCTTGATCGCGAAATACCCGATGGTCGCAACTGGATTGCCCCGGTTAATCTGGATGATCCCTATATCCTGATCACTGCAGGTGGTGGCGGTGACGGCGTCGAGATGGTCGACTGGGTGATTAGGGCATACGAAACTGACCCAGGCATACCCTATCGGGCGATTATTGTCACCGGACCCTTTATGCAACCCGTAAGCCAGCAGGAATTCCATGACCGCTGTGAGACGCTCGATAAGGTCGATATTATTACCTTTGATACCCAGATGGAACTACTGATGGAGCGGGCGGTAGCGGTCGTAGCGATGGGTGGCTACAACACTTTTTGTGAAATATTGTCGCTGGATAAACCCGCCCTGATTGTGCCGCGATCTGTACCCCGGCAGGAGCAATTAATCCGTGCCAACCGAGCGGCGGGAATTGGCCTGATTAGCATGCTCGACCCGAGCAACGGCTGCGATCCCGCAATAATGGCGGCTGCTTTATACGGGCTTCCCGATCAACCGCGACCATCCGAACATGCTATACCGGGCATGCTTGATGGTCACGATAATGTCGCCAGGCTGGTCCGTCTGCGACTCGAAATACCCATGTCGATGGAAGCCTGATAGTCTGATCGCAATTTGCCTTGAAGCAAGCTCGCAAAAAACGTGTGATGATTTATGTCCAGCATTTGCTGGGGATCGGGCACTTGCAACGCGCATCCATGCTTTGCAACGCCTTAGCGCGAAATAGATTCGATGTCGATCTGGTAACCGGGGGAATGCCGGTTTCAACACCATTGCAACCCGGCGTCAAAGTGCATCAGTTACCTCCGGTTCGTAGCCTCGATGGTCATTTCGACAAACTGGTCGATGAAAACAACCAGCCGATCGATGCACGATGGAAAAAATATCGCTGCGATCAACTGCTCACTATATTCAACAACTTGTCACCCGACGCGCTGATTACCGAAACCTTCCCTTTCGGTCGTCGCATGATGCGCTTTGAATTATTGCCATTGTTAAAAGCCGCGCGCCGACACTCCGGCGCTCCAGTCATCATTTCGTCGATTCGCGATATATTACAACCTAAGAGTAAACCAGCCCGGGACGAAGAAATACGCCAGCTCATCGATGAGTATTACGACAGGATACTTATCCACGGTGACGAGCGCCTTGCCACATTGGCTGATACGTTTTCACTGGCTGCCGAAGTAGCGCATAAAACCGCTTACAGTGGATATATTTCCCAACCGATAAAAATAGCTTCACCAACCAGCGATGGAGAAAATGAAGTTGTGGTTTCCGGTGGCGGTGGTGTTGCCAGTTTGCCTTTACTAAAATGCGCTATAAGGGCACGGCCGTTATCCGCAATGCATCAACAGTCGTGGCGTTTGCTGGCTGGTCCGAACATCGACCAGGAGCGCTTTGATCAACTGAAACAAGTTGCCGGCAAGGGCATAATAATTGAACGCAATCGGCCTGATTTTTCGGCAATTTTAAGCAACTGTGCAGTCTCCGTATCGCAGGCAGGCTATAACACCGTGGTGGATATTTTAACCACGGGTGCACGATCAGTGATGGTGCCTTTTTCCGATGCCGGGGAAGTTGAGCAAACCTTGCGAGCCAACTTATTGCAAAAACAC
>CBDUSZ010000258.1:0-4464 GCA_965370015.1 uncultured bacterium
TTGTCATGGGCACCGAGCAGATCAACCTGATCATCCATAACACCATCTATGTACCAGCCCATTTCCATGCGACTGTTGCAGTCGGAACCACGCTAGCATTTATGGCATTAACCTACCTGCTGATTCCGGTGTTATTCAGACGCGCTCTGTTTTTACCCTGGGTAGCTAAAATGCAGCCCTACGTATTTTCGGCAGGCATGACCCTGATGATTTTATTCATGCTTGGCGCAGGTACACTGGGTGTTTCCAGACGTCACTGGGATATGGATTTTACCGGTGCGGCACTGAGTTTTGAGTACCCTGGAACTGCGTATACGATGATGGCGGTCGCCGGTGTTGGTGGCGTGCTGGCTGTTCTTGGTGGTGCAATGTATCTGGTGGTTACGGTTGGATCGCTACTTTTTGGCAAGAAGCTAGACGAGGCGGCCGGTCTGCTGCAAAGTTTTGGCGTACCGATGGCAGCTGAAAATTATAACATCGAACAACCAGATCGATTGATGATGGCTCCCAAGTTGACCGTAGAGGAACACGGCTCTGGTGGATTTGAAGCCCCCGGGACATTTGTATTGGCGATGGCCCTGTTGGTCAGTTTTGTTGTTTACTATTTTATCAACTGGGATTATCTGGCATCGGTCTGGCCGCTTAGCTAGCTGGCATTAAGTCATAAATTGCTGTCACTGTGATAGTGGCAGCAATTTTGCTCAACAAGAGGTGAGGACGCAGTAAAAAGAAATGCTCAGCCAGATATTTAATTTACTAAAGCTTCGTATCGGCGTCATCATGATGTTTACCGCACTGGTTGCCACGGTGGTGACACCCGGCCCGCAGCCAGATGGTTTCGAGATGCTGGTGCTTGCATTTGCAGTGCTGATATCCGCCGGTAGCGCTGGCGCGTTTAATCAATATTTTGAGGTTGATCTCGACCGACAGGTGCCGCGTACCCGTAACAGACCATTCGTTACCGGGTATTTCAAAAAAGGCCCGTTATGGCTGTTGATTATTTTTTTGCTTCTTTTCACAGGCGTGGGTTCTGCTGCTCTGGTATTGAACGGGGTGACGGCATTCTATATCTTTCTGGGTGCATTCTTTTACGCAGTCATCTACACCATCTGGTTGAAACGCCGATCCTGGATGAATATTGTCATCGGTGGTGCTTCTGGTAGTTTTGCGGTGCTTGCGGGTGCCGCTGCTGTGGATCCATCGCTGAGTCCCGTGCCGATCATGCTGGCGCTGGTATTGTTTTTCTGGACTCCATCGCATTTCTGGAGCCTGGCCATCGCCAAGCATAAAGATTATGCTAAAACCGGTGTTCCCATGTTGCCTGTAATCCTGGGTAACAGGCGTACCGCAGTGGTGGTAATGAGTAACACATTAATCCTGGTCGGGGTTTCGATACTCCCATTCTTTTATGGTATGAGCTGGATATACCTGGTAGCAGCATTAGCTGGAGGTGGATACTTTATTTACCACAACTATCTGATGATCCAGGATCCCGCGCCAAAAGTAGCCATGAAGAGTTTTTTTGCATCCCTGGTGCAGTTGGTTCTGCTCCTCGTGGGTGCCGTGCTTGACGTTTACCTGATTGCATAAATCCCGCTAGAGTTGGATATCCATTAATGCGGTTATTAATCATACTAAGTGGTTTTTTTCTCCCTTTGCTATTCCTGTCAAATATCTACGCAGGTATTCAGCATATAGCCGAACCAGTTCCGATCGATGGCAGCAACCCATTATTCGATAATGACCAGGCACTGGCTATCAGCCAGGCAGCGATTGGTAACCAGGTCAGTAATTATACATTGACCAATGCCGATGGAATTCCAGTATCGTTAAGTGAATTTCGCGGTAAACCCCTCGTATTAAGCATGATTTATACCAGCTGTTACCATATATGCCCGATGACGACGCGGCACCTTTCGAAAGTGGTGGAAAAGGCGCGTAAGGCACTCGGTGATGATAGTTTTTCTATCGCCATTGTCGGTTTCGATACTAAGGTTGATACACCTGCGGCAATGCAATACTTTGCCAACAAACAGGGCATTAGCGACAAGGACTGGAATCTGTTGAGTATCACTCAGGCTGATGTCGAAGCACTATCAAAAGATATCGGTTTTCAATATTTTCCATCTTCAAATGGTTTCGATCATCTAATCCAGGCAACGATTATCGATGCTGAGGGTAAGGTGTATCGGCAAGTGTATGGCCAGGTAATTGATACACCATTGCTGGTTGATCCGCTAATTGAGCTGGTGCTTGGGCGTTCCCCGCCCGGGCAGTCACTACTGGCTGATTTGAGCCGTAAAATCAAGCTGTTTTGCACGACTTACGATCCGGTTCGGGACGGATACTATTTTGACTATTCCCTGTTCCTGGGAATCTTGATCGGTGGTTCCATCATTCTCTTTACCGCAACTATTTTGGTACGAGGCTTTAGAAATAGCTAGGCATATTATATCTGATTTGATATATATCAGATCAGATACTCGAAAGCTCTGTTAATGTTCATTCTGGTTGTATATCAAAACTCATCTGAGATATTAAATTCGTGTTAGTCAATCCTGTAAAGCGTGCCTATCTCGCTCTCGAGTCCTGGTTCAATATTTCGTTCGGCACCGAGTGGAACCCTTTATATCACCTCGGCACCTTGTCCTTCTTCCTGTTCTGGGTGATCCTGGTTAGCGGTATTTATCTTTTCATACCTTTCCATGGCAGCCTGGCTGGTGCGCACGAATCGGTCGAATACATGACCCACGATCAGTGGTATGCAGCGGGTGTCATGCGCAGCCTGCATCGCTATGCTTCGGATGCGGTGATCATTACTATTTTGCTGCACATGTTCAAGGAAATAGCCTCGGGTCGCTTCCGCGGCTTTCGCTGGTTCTCCTGGGTAACCGGTATACCCAACCTGTGGATGATAGTCACCATCGGTATAACCGGCTATTGGCTGGTATGGGATGAACTGGCGCAGTATATCGCGATTGGTTCCGCACGATTAATGGATGCTTTGCCGATATTTTCCGGAGCAATGACGCGTAATTTTGTATCGGGAGAAATGACAGATCGATTTTTTATCCTGATCGAGTTTCTCCATCTGCTAGGGCAGCCGATGTTGCTTATATTCATGCTATGGATTCATGTGAAGCGCTTATCCAATGTCGAAATTAACCCGCCACGTGGTCTTGCGGTCGGTACCTTTATCGCCTTGCTGGCATTGTCACTGGCGAAACCGGCCATTAGCCATGCCCCGGCGGATCTGAGCAGGATGCCGCAGGTTCTGAACATCGACTGGTTTTACCTGAATATTTATCCGTTACTAGAATATTGGCCTGAAACTAATATATGGGTGTTAACGATCGGCATCACACTGTTGTTAATAATGTTGCCATGGTTCTTTCCGAAGAAAGATGGCACCAAGGCGGTGGTAGATCTCGACAACTGTAATGGCTGTGGGTTGTGCTTTGACGATTGCCCATTCGATGCTATTTCGGTACAGGCACGTACCGATGGTGCGCGTTTCGAGCACGAAGTAGTTGTCAATCCCGCACTCTGTGCTGCCTGTGGTATTTGTGCGGGTTCATGTCCAGCTTCGAATCCATTCAGAACCTCCGCCGGTGTACTGAAGACCGGGATTGATATGCCGCAATTACCGGTGGACGAAATGCGCACCGTTACCAGAGAAACCATAGCGACGATGACCGGCGATATAAAAATTCTCATTTTTGGATGCGAGCATGGGTTGAATGTTGGCTGCCTGGATAGCGACGATACCAGGAGCGTGCGGCTCATCTGCAGCGGCATGTTACCGCCGACACTGGTTGAATACGCACTAAAGCAAGGTGCCGATGGTGTCATGGTAACTGGTTGCCGCCAGAACGACTGCTTTTATCGTTTTGGTAATCGCTGGATAAAGGAACGCTTCGAAGGTGCCCGTAAACCGATTCTTCGTGGCAGGGCAGATCGTAACCGTATTCGTTTACATGGTGCCGCCGAGACCGACAAACAGGAAATAGAAAAAGACCTGAGCGATTTTCGTATGCGGCTGACCGAATTGAACCAGACTGCCGGGTCTTCGGTAGATGGACTGGACTAGGGGCGGAATACTATGGCGGGGATAATCAACAAACCGATACGTTATCTGCTACAGGCAATTAACTACACTGTTTTCATGGGATTGATATGGTATTTTGCAACACAACCGTCCTTTCAAATTCTTGCTGAAGACGAAGCCGTGATCACTATTGCCTTTGCTCATGCGGGTAAAATTCGCGAGCCCTGCCGGAAACTCAGCTACGAAGAACTTGCCAAACTGGCACCCAATATGCGTAAACCGGAAGAATGCCCGCGCGAGCGTTCTCCGGTTACGATTGAAATCTCGCTTGACGGCGAGCCTTTATACAGCGAATCACTAGCACCAGCGGGCTTGTTCGGTGATGGCGGAGTCGATGTCTACTATAGTAAGAAAAT
>CBDUSZ010000259.1:0-4432 GCA_965370015.1 uncultured bacterium
TCGAAATAAAGATACAAAAGAAATTTGAAGCATTTCGCTACACCGGAGTTTTGGAAAAACTTCGATAAGTTGCCTGTATCAATTCAACGGGCAGCAAAGAAAAATTACGAATTGTTGAAGGAAAACCCCAGTCATGCCTCACTTCATTATAAAAAGATCAAGGAGTTTCGCTCGGTAAGAGTTGGGCTCAGCTACCGAGCCTTAGGGATTGAATCAGGCTCAGATATTGTTTGGTTTTGGATAGGAAGTCATGCAGATTACGACAAAATCATCAGCTAACAAAAACTTCAAATTGACTCGCCACTTCGTGGCTCACATCTTAAACCGGCGTTATGTGTCCAAGTTACCCATGAAAAGTAGACACCTCACTACCACCTGGACTCCAGACTGGCCCGATACTGCGAATACTATTTAGCCGGCCCCAATAATTGCAGATCAAGTAATTCACAGAGGATATGGATTACCAGAATATGAACTTCCTGGATTCTCGCGGTAACGGTTGAAGGTACGCGAATTTCAATCGAGTTTTCATCCAGCACCTGGCTCATAACCCCGCCATCTTTTCCGGTGAGTGCTATCACCAGCATTTCATTTTCATTCGCGGTCTGTATTGCCTGGACAACATTGGGCGACTGTCCACTGGTGCTAATTGCCAGTAATACATCCCCAGGTTGCCCTAGTGCAGCGACCTGTTTGGAAAATATTTGACTGTAATCATAATCGTTGGCGATTGAAGTCAGCGTTGAGCTGTCTGTTGTCAGGGCAATCGCGGGAAGTCCCGGGCGATCCCGGTCGTAGCGGTTGAGCAACTCAGAAGAAAAATGTTGCGCGTCGCTGGCCGACCCGCCATTGCCGCAGGCCAGTATTTTATGCCCACCAAGGAGCGCCTGGTTGAGCATTGACGATGCCAGTTCGATCGATTCTGCCAGCTCATCGAGGGAGTTCTGTTTGGTTTTGATGCTTGCCTCGAAGGCGGCTTGAATAGTGCTGTTAATATCGCTCATGAATTTACTCGGCATAAAAAGCGTTTTGAATCCAGTTGATGTCAGGACTTTGGTTATCTGCCTGTTGTTGCATTAACAGCGCGTCGAATCGCATCGCGTGCTGTTTAAATTTGTCATTTTGTGCAATAAAGCACAGCGCAGTTTTCACAATTTTTTTCTGTTTTTGAATCGAAATAGCCGATGCGGCGCCCCCATATGCCAGGCTTTTTCGATATTTAACTTCGATGAAACAAACTACTTCCTGTTGCATCATGATTAGATCTATCTCGCCAAAGCGGCAATGGTAATTTTGCTCCAGTAGGACTAATCCATGCCGCGACAGGTAATGCCTGGCCAGGTTTTCATAATGAAGTCCCTTACGCTTATTCCAGTTCACCAGTAATCAGCGGCTCCCAGGTATTACTCAGCCTGAATAGATAAGCTGCCCAGATTTTTCGGTTGTTCGACGAGCCTGGCTATGCCTTTTTCATAGGTAGCCAACAATAACGAACGCCGTACGCGACCATTCTTATCAACGCTTAACTGACCGGTATTACGTAATTCTGATTCTCCCGGATTAATCATCAATCGACGCAGTGCCGGTATCAGTCGGTAAGCGTCTACGCCGAGTGCATACAGGCGACTCAGACCTTTGCTGCTACCGGGCAATAATTGCCTAATTGCCTGGTAATCGCGGTTGGCTGAGTTGTCCAGCATCCAGGGTATATCCAGAAACAGAATTCCATTTAAATCACGATCATCGTCAGCATTGCCATTACTCGACGAGATATGCGAAGTGGCATATACCGGCAGGGTCTGTGCACGATGAAACTTCAACTGCGGTTTGATTAACCTGGCCTGACGAGAATTAGCAGCGATAAATACCATATCGACATCCTGGCGGCGTCTTGGCTCAAAGCTGACAGGCCGACCAATTACCTGCTGAAGAATCGAATTGCGTTGATTACTCGAAGTCAAATTCAATAATTTTTTTATCGAGTTAGAGTAGTCATTCTTTTTCGAGGGGTAAGTCTCAGCACCGACGACCCGACCACCGAGTTTCTCGAAGCGTTCGGTAAATGCCCGTTCTAAACGTGCTCCCCAGGTTGTGTCGGGTACCAGGGTAAGTGCATGGCTTCTGCCTTCAGACAGTGCGATATCAGCGATTTGTTCTGCTTCGTCTTCCGGGTTCAAACCAAACTGGTAAAGATTCAAGGTGGCTTCCGGTGATTTTTTTGCGTAGTTCAAGGTAAGTGTAGGGACTTCGAGATTTTCCTGGTTTTGTAGCATATCGACCAGATCCTTGCTGATTGGGCCAACCACAAAATCTGCTCCGTTCAGGACCGCCTGCTGATACTGCAGTCGAAACGCTGCAGGATCATTGCTGGCATCGATAATCTCAAGCTCTGCATGCAACTCCTGATCCTGGTAATAGGCGTATAAAAAGCCGTTTTGAATTGCCTCGCTAAGCTTTCCAAAGCGACCGGAAAATGGCAGCATCAGTGCTATACGGGCTGGCTTGATATAGATGCGCCTGCTTTCTTCGAGCAGGTTAACTGCAAAATAGGGACCAGCCGAGTGCTGCTCGTAGAGTTGATACCACTGGTTGATCCAGGGTTCCATTTTAACCGGTAACATATTGGAACGCCGCGCGATTAAGTTTAATTCTAGCCAGCCGCGCATCTCTGTAGTTTGTTGCTCGCCCAACGCACGGATTATCGCCGACTCACCGATACGGTTGAGGGCATCCCAGATGAAATCATGATTTTTTTCGGTCGCTTTAATGGTGGATAAATATTGGTCGATCTGAATGCGCAAGCGCACGCTATCCATTGGTTTGCCAATCGCCAAGACACCTTTTGAACGGATATTTAGCGCCAGGGCCTTGTATTGATAGTTTTCAATTTCTCCGATATTGGGCAGAGCTAGCAGGCTTTGATAAACCTTGCTGATACCGAAAAAACCACCAGCGAGGATTGTTGCCCGGTAATCTTCATCCTGCTCGATAATGTCTTCATCCAGTAACGATGCAAAGAAGGGTTCGATAGCCTGATAACGTTCTGCCTTGTAAAGCATCAGTCCGGTTTTGATGTAAAAAGAGGACTTCTCGGGCTGTGAATATTTTTCTCCGAGTAGCTGGTAAGCATCAGCTGCGTCGATCCAGTAACCCTCGTCTTCCAGAGCAAAGGCTGCCAGGACGTCTTCCTGCTGGATTGTTTTTGTGCCTATACCGGATTCTATCGGGGCTGTTTGAGGCCCAGATTGGCAGCCGCCGATTCCCAGCATTAAAGTCAGAATCAATATTGATTTAAGGTTGATGGTTCTCATTGGCATGCTAGTTGTTATAGAAATCAGAAGAGGCTCCGTCGCTTAATGTGGAGCACGTATATTAGTGTACACTCTTTTGCATGAGCGGCGTACTGTATATTGTGGCGACCCCGATCGGTAACCTCGATGATATTAGTCTGCGTGCTATCGAGACACTTAACCAGGTTGATTTGATCGCGGTTGAGGATACCCGTCACAGTGGTCGACTGTTAAATCACCTGGGCATCAGGAAAAAACTCATCTCCTTGCATGAGCACAATGAGCGTGCCCGCATTGCCGGCATAGTCGAAAAGTTAGCGGCCGGCATGGATATCGCATTGATATCAGACGCCGGCACTCCCTTGATATCAGACCCCGGATATACGCTGGTTAATGCGGTGCATAGCGCTGGATATAAAGTGAGTCCGATCCCCGGTGCCAGTAGTATTATCGCGGCGCTGAGCGGTGCTGGTATGCCGACCGACAAGTTTACCTATTTCGGGTTTTTGTCGCAGAAAAATACTGAACGTATCGCCAAATTAGAGGCCATTAAGGATCAGCAGGGTACGCTCGTATTACTCGAATCGAGTCATCGTATCGAACGTTTGCTAGAACAGCTGGCCGCAATATTTCCGCATAATCGTGTCGTTGTTGCAAAAGAGTTAACAAAATCGTATGAAAATTTTCTGATAGGAACAGCAGCCGAATTGATTGAATTATTCAACCAGGACCCGGCACTGTCAAAGGGTGAATTTGTGGTCTTAATTGATAATCCCACCGCGCAGGATGACGCCACGGATAGCGCGGCCGATATAGAATTGCTGCGACTATTATTGAGTGAACTGCCGCTTCGGAAAGCGGTGCAATTGGCTACCAGAATTAGCGGCAAGAAAAAGAATTATCTATATCAGCTGGCGCTGGATATCGATCAGTGCTAGCCACCTTTAATAGGGGGCAATAGTACGATTTCATCATTTTCCTTTACTTGTATCGAGGCGTAATCTTTGCGGTTAATCTTTTCGTCATTGACTATAACCAGGTAGGCCTTGTTTTCTGGAATCGATAACATGGCAAGTACATTCTCCAGCATCGAGTTATCATGGGAAGTAAGCTGGCAGCTATTGAAGACGCTCCCAGCGGGG
>CBDUSZ010000260.1:0-4429 GCA_965370015.1 uncultured bacterium
CGGCACATATTCATCGGAATTTACAAACGCCTGGGCACTTACCATATCAGGAAATTCGATGATTACCATGCGTGTAGGTGTCCACAGATCGGTTTCCTGAATATCCATCTGTCCACCGCGGGCGCGATAAACGCCGCCATATTTTTCTGCAATAGGTTTTGCCAGCTTTTTATATTTCTCGTATTCATCGAGGTTTTCAATTTTCGTATCTACAATCAGGTATGCGCTCATAAAGCTGGTCCCCATTATTTTTCAGGCAATTCCACAACCTGACATTACCCCTGTTCGAGTAAATTGCGTAAATCGATTAGCGCGGCATTGGCGCGCGAAATGTACGAGGCCATCACCAGCGAGTGGTTCGCAAACATACCAAAACCACTACCATTCATGATCACCGGACTCCAGAGTGATTGTTGCGTGGCTTCGAGTTCACGAATGATCTGGCGTAGACTGATCAGCGCGTTCTTCTTTCGCAGCGTGGGGGCAAAATCTATTTCGACGGCCTTGAGAAAATGCACCAGCGCCCATGCTGCACCACGCGATTCGTAAAACACATCATCGATTTCAAACCAGGGTGTTTTGACTTCTATTTGATTATCCGTCCTGGTTGATTGAACTGCCCCGGCATCGCCGGCGAGGTCGGTATTTAAGCGGGTTTGTCCAACACTGGCGCTTAACCTTTGCGACAGGCTACCCAGGCGTTTTTCGACCTGGCCTAGCCAGTCTTTGAGGTTGTCCGCGCGGGCATAAAACTGCGCATCTTGAGTACTCAGGTCCTGCAGGCGATTGAGGTATTCATAGAGTGCGTCGATGCCTTCCTGGTAAACATTTTCGGTGGCAGGGAAAATCCATGACCGGCTATCAAAATTGAACTTTGGTTCGGCAACAATCAAATCTTTATCTTCGGTTGATTGCGATTGCGAGCGACTAAAATCGTTTCGCATTGAACGCGTGATGTCACGTATTTGAACCAATACGCCGAACTCCCAGTTGGGGATATTATCCAGCCAGATCGAAGGCGGTAGAATATCGTTGCTCAGATAGCCACCGCGCTTGTTAAGCAAGGTCTCCATCGCCACGATCACACTACTGGTGGTGTAGCTGCCGGTGGTGGTATTACCATCTATTTCGGGGGCAATTTTTGCGGTCGCAGCGACAACGTCAAATAATTCCGGTTCGGCACTCCAGTAGCTACCGAGCCCGATAAAAAATATCACGATTATGATCACCGGCAGGAATAACCAACCCTTTGCGTGGGAGTCTCCCCGGGGCCTGTTCAACCGCGTTTTTATCTCGGCCAGCCATGATTCCATTTGGTGTTTCATTGTCTTGATTCGGCTCCTAATTCATGCCACATTGTGGCCATTATAAACGGATGAAAAATTATGTCAGGATTAGCGAAAAAGATATTAAAAATATTCGTATACACCGTTCTGGTGTCGCTGCTCTTTATCGCTGTTGCAGCGGGAATTTTCGTCGCGACCTTTGACGCAAATCTATACAAACAGGACTTAAGCGATCTTGTGCGGCAACAAACCGGGCGTGAATTACAGTTTTTTGGTGACGTCAGTTTGACCATTTACCCGGCTCTCGGGATGAAATTGGGAGCAATGAGTCTTTCCAATGCGCCGGGGTTTGGCGCGCAATCGATGGTCAAGATTAACAAGGCCAGCATCAGCGTCGACGTCGCTTCGTTGATCACTTTCAGCCCACAGGTCGATCAGTTGTTGCTGCAAGATCTAGAAATCAATCTGCAAAAAAATAAGGCGGGCAAGACTAACTGGGACGACTTAATCAAGACGCAAACTGCGGAGCCCTCTGCAGTAGTGGAATCGACTGCAAAAGTGACTGATGCCGACTCGAGTAATATTAAAATTGAAGGCGCATTTGGCGGCATCAATATGCAAAATGCACGGTTGTTGTGGAAAGACGAGCAGACCGGTGTTGAGTATCGTATTAGCGATCTCGACTTTACAACCGGTCGTATCACCGCCGATGCACCGTTTGCCCTGCAACTACACATGGTACTGCAGACGGCCGATGGCATCGACGCCAACATCGACCTCAGCGGTCAGATTCAGTATCTGATCAATGAAGCGGTACTTAACATCACTGACCTCAGCCTGGATATCGCAGCACAGGGCAGTATGTTGCCCCTGGGTAAAATCAATATCGGTATTTCGAGCAAGTCAACCGCGCTTAACCTGCAGCGTAATGCGGTAAAACTCGAAGGCCTCGAACTCAGAC
This sequence comes from uncultured bacterium, assembly GCA_965370015.1. Taxonomy (GTDB): domain Bacteria; phylum Pseudomonadota; class Gammaproteobacteria. Next base: position 2,248 of record CBDUSZ010000260.1, read on the forward strand.
TGGATGATAGCCGGCTCAGTGGGTCAATCAATGTGACCGATTTTTCGAAGCCCGCACTCACCTTCAAGCTTGCCTCGGAGCTACTCGATATCGATGCCTTACTCGGTACCCCGTCGGTAGCAGAGGCGGCGGGGCAGGCAACGGTTGAGGCCCCGGTTAGTACCCAGGCATCCAGCGCAGAGGATGTGCCAATCCTGCTACCGATGGAGTTACTACGATCGCTGCAAATGGATGGCCAGTTAAGTGTGAAGCAGATCAAGCTGCAAAATTTGATTATGCATGATGTTGAACTTCGAACCGTGGCAAAAAATGGCGTGCTTAGGCTCAATCCGATTAGCATGAATCTCTACGACGGCAACTTCCAGGGTAGTGTGCAGATCGATGCCAGGGCAAATACGCCGAAATACCGCGTCAAAAAAACACTCAACGGGGTGCAGATCGGCAAGTTGATGACCGATTTTTCAGGTGAACAACGGATCAGTGGCGAACTGGCCGCAAAGCTCGAAATTAGTACGCAGGGTGATTCGCTTAGCGCATTGAAAAAGAATAGTAACGGAATGATGAATATAAATTTGAAAGATGGGGCATTAAAGGGTTTCAATCTACGTTACTCGATAGACCGGGCGAAAGCAAAACTGAATAAGCAGCCTGCGCCACCAGAAGCGATACAGACCACCGATTTTTCTGCGATGAAGTTGAGTGGCAAAATTAAAAATGGCGTATTCAGCAGTAATGATCTCAACTTGCAGGCACCTTTGCTGCGTGTCGGGGGCGAGGGTAAGGCAAACCTGAACGACAACACCGTCGATTACCTGGTGAAAGCCAAGTTGGTGGGAACCGTAGCTGGTCAGGCAGGTGGTGAAGCCGACGAGCTCAAAGGACTGTTGATACCCGTGCGCATCAAGGGGCCGTTTGCCTCGCCAGATATTGACGTTCAACTGGCCGAAATGCTACGCGGTGCAGCCGCAGCGCTACGCGCCGAAGAACAGGCCAAACTGAAGGCCGAGATCGAAAAGCAAAAATCTGAACTGGAACAGCAAATAGCTGCAGAAAAGGCAGCGCTGGAAACTGCGAAGCAACTCGAGTTGGAGAAACAAAAAGAAGTATTCGAAGCGAAAAAGAAGACCGCGGTGCAAAAGTTAAAAGATAAATTGCTGAAGAAATTAGGAAACTAGCCCGTAACCAATGAGTGCCAGCCCATCGCAGGTCGAAAGCCCCTTTGCGCAATCGGTATTGCACTGGTATCGCCGGCACGGACGCAGCGATTTACCCTGGCAACTCGATAAAACACCCTATCGCGTCTGGTTGTCGGAAATCATGTTGCAACAAACCCAGGTTGCGACGGTAATTCCTTATTATGCGCGATTCCTGAAAAGCTTCCCGAGTATTCAGTCACTCGCAGACGCTTCGATCGATCAGGTATTGCAACACTGGCAAGGGCTTGGGTATTACGCGCGGGCCAGAAACCTGCACCGTGCGGCGCAAACACTGCGCGACGAATATAGCGCACAATTTCCCCTGCAGATGGATCAGGTGATGGCCTTGCCGGGTATTGGACGCTCTAGTGCAGGCGCGATATTGAGTTTCTGCGCTGGTCAGTCATGGCCGATACTGGACGGCAATGTGAGGCGCGTACTGGCGAGGTGCTTTCAGGTAGAGGGCTGGTACGGACAAAGCAAAACCATGGGCCAGCTTTGGCAAATTGCCGGGCAATTAACCCCCGCTGAGAAAACCGCTGAATACAATCAGGCGATGATGGATCTGGGGGCGATGGTTTGCCAGAAAACCAGGCCGAAATGTGAAGCCTGCCCATTGCCTGCTTATTGTGCGAGCTTTAAGCACAACACCCAGGCCAGTTTCCCAGAAAAGAAGCCGACGAAAACCAAACCACAAAAACAAACCCTGATGATGTTACATCGATATCAAGGTCAGGTGCTTATATACCGTCGACCACCCACGGGTATCTGGGGTGGCTTATGGTCCTTGCCGGAGGTAGAGAGCGAGGGCGCTATCGGCGAATGGCAACTGAGTCATCTGGCTTGCACCCAATTACCCGGCCAGACAAAAACCAATATCCTCAAACACCATTTCACCCACTTTAGACTGGATATTTCGCTAGCGGTGATTGATTTAGACGAATTACCACGCAAGGTGGCCGATGCAGAAAATATGGTATTCGTGA
>CBDUSZ010000261.1:0-4404 GCA_965370015.1 uncultured bacterium
TTTATTCCGGACATCCTGCCCTACACCCTTCGGGCCAGCGAAGCTGTTCTAAATTGCTCCGGGCAATTTAGTCTTGGTGACTTCTTGTTGCTGTAGACAAGAAGTCACTCGCACACTTACTTGGTAAGATCTATGGAATAAGAGACGCATTGGTGTGCGAAAAATTGTTCCGATATAAACTGCGATGCAAAGCACTTCGTTTATTACGGCCTACGTGTCTATTAGATTCCGGTATGCGCAGGAATGACAATTTCACCATCACAGAACCCACTTAACAAAAACACTTCATGCTATAGTCACCTCATTCCAAATCACCCTCAAAACCCAATGCTAACCAGTAAATTTCCGACAGTCGAACTCAGTCACAAGCCAACTCCACTCGAAAGACTGGATAATCTCAGTAAAGATTATCAAACCAATATCTGGATCAAACGTGATGACTGTACCGGCCTCGCATTTGGCGGTAACAAGAGCCGGCAGCTCGAATACTATATCGGTCACGCGAGGTCACTGGGTGCAGATACATTGCTGACCACCGGCGCGGTACAGTCAAATCATGTGCGTATGACGGTGGCTGCTGCTCGCAAGATGGATATGAATGTGGAAGTGCAGCTAGAGCATCGTGTCGAGCGTGATCAGGTGGAGTACCAGGAGTCTGGGAATCCATTCCTGGTAAAACTGATGGGGGCGAAAATACACTATTACTCTGTGGGAGAGGATGAAGATGGTGCGGACCAGGCAATGATTGACAGGGCCGGGGTTTTAAAACGCGAAGGCCTGAATCCCTATGTCATTCCTTTATCCAATGCAAGCACCCCCTATGGTGCGCTGGGTTATGTTGAAGCCGCCGAGGAAACCTTGCATCAGCTCAAAACGATGGATATAAATCCGACTAAATTCATTCTACCCACTGGCAGCGCATCGACGCATGCTGGTTTTTTACTGGGATTGCGCGCATTAGGCTGTACTGTGCCGGTGAACGGTATCTGTGTTCGACGTGATGGGAAAAGCCAGCAACAGCGGGTATTAACAAAAATCCAGTCGGTAGCAAAGCTGATGGATCTCGATATTGATATTGGCATCGACGACATATTGTGCGATGACCGGTTTCTTGCGCCAGGTTACGGACTATTAAACAAGCCAACCTCTGCGGCAATAAAACTGCTCGCAAAACGAGAGGGGATCTTGCTCGATCCGACCTATTCAGGAAAGGCTTTTGCGGCTTTGATCGATTGCATTGAGAGCGAAAATTATGGCATGGACGACCATCTGGTTTTTTTACATACTGGGGGCACGCCTTCACTGTTTGGTTATCCAGAGCTGGTCAGTGAATAACCGAATACAATTATCAGGAAACTAAATTGGAAAGTTTGCAGTGGAATATCGATACGATCGCCCATGTCATCGAAATTTCGGTCGCACCGGTATTTCTGCTCGCAGGTATATCGGGTTTGCTGATGGTGCTGACCAATCGGCTGGCGCGTACCATAGATCGCTCGCGTTCTTTACAGGTAGCGATCGGAAAACAGGTATTGCCTGAGCATAAAGCTTCTATCGATAGCGAAATGGCGAGCTTATTGAAACGCAGTCGTTTTATCAATCTGTCGATCGGTCTGGCTACTGCCAGTGCCCTGTTGGTATGCCTGGTCATAATCATGTTGTTTTTGGGTAGCCTGACCAGTGTCAATGTCGCACAAATTGTCGCCAGTCTTTTTATCGTTTGCATGGTGGTATTGAGCGCGGCTTTTTCCTGTTTTTTAGCCGAAGTATTTATAGCATCGCGGACCTTGCGGGCCAGTCTGGTGAATGCCGGGAGTTTTAGCAGTATGGACTACCCGGATCAATAACGGCGGTCTGACTACCACCCGGAGCGCTGATTATTCGGGTTTGAACAGGTTTACCACGTTAGAGCCGGACGTAGATGGCTTTCCCCCTTGTGGCGTAGAACTTGCCTGACCCGGTGTGGTGGCTGTCTTCAGGCACCGGCGGTCCGGCTGTTCGCCGCGTATGGCCTGCTTAACCCTCTGGGTAAAATCGGTTAACTCTGTATTATCGGAGGAGAAAAGCGTTGTCATCTCCTGGGTTTCTGATTCTGCCCCGGGTTTATCTTCATCAGTAATCGGTTTGTCTTTCTTCATGTCTATCCTGTGCCGAAAAATAATTACCTCGTCTTGTCATATAGCATATAAATTTGCGCCTGGAAGTGTTTTCTGCCGAACAAAATGTCTGGCAGTTGCAAAACGCAGGTTCCCTGAGTCAGGAGTGTATCGATGATTGGGTCTGGCAAGACACCTGTATCACCAGGATGCAGGTATCGACGGGCGATTTAGATTTTATCTGCGCGCCAATTATCGGCGCCGGGGCAGATGGGGATAGATTATTTCAGGCTTAAAAAATTGAGGATTTTTTGCTTGATAGACAAAGGGCAGTTTTTCCCCTTAGCGATAAATTCCCTTACCTGGCCTGTTCTAATTTTGTGTTTTTTGGTTTCCTCCGAGTTATCAGAGAAAACGCAACTGGCGACCTGGGTAAAGTCGGTTATGACCGCGTCTTCCGCCGACCGATTTTCCAAATCGTTTTCCCGGTGAAAATCAAAAAAGGCTGTTTTATTGTCCATACTTTATGTTGTTTGTCATAGGTAGCTAAGGATAATAGCTCAAATTTGTCGCTGCAGGCTGACAAATTCAAATTCGGATACCTCGATAACAGCTATTCTTGCCGCTATGTGAGCTGTGTCACATAGATTGACTGCATTTATCTGCAATTGTTACCCCTGGTTAAGCAAATCCAGCTATCCGGTCGTGCGATTAGGTCATTTATCAATTGATAGTTAGTCGCGAATAGTGAATAGTTTGCGGTCTGGGAGCCTGTCCTCGGTACTACCCCCATGCTCGGGCAGACTGCTGATGATTCGGCATACTTTAAAATCTAATTTTGCACGGAAAAATGAAAATTCTTTCGGTTTCAATTTGGCGAGGCGATGCCCGCGGCGGTGGTCTACAGGAATATCAGGTGCCCAGACAGGAGAGCCAGACCATACTCGACGTGGTGACCTGGATTCAACGCGAGCAGGATCCGAACCTCGCTTATCGTTTTTCCTGCCGCGTCGGCATGTGTGGTTCCTGTGCAATGATGGTGAACGGGATTCCACGTTGGACTTGCCGTACCCATGTGCAAAAAGTAGTGCAGAATAATCATCTGACGATCGAACCACTGCGTAATTTGCCGGTGATCAAGGATCTTGTCTCCGATATGAGCGAATTTTTTCATAAATGGAAGCAGGCCGAAGGTCAGTTCAAACCGCGTAAAACCCGCGAAGAACCGATTCAACAACTGTTGCCGGATTCGCCAAAGCGAGCGGCTGCTAATGCTGCGATTGAATGTATTAACTGTGCGATCTGTTATGCCGCCTGTGACGTGGTGAGCTGGAATCCTGGATACCTGGGACCAGCTGCATTGAATCGTGCCTGGAGCCTGCTGAACGACGAGCGCGATAGCGGGCAGCAATCCCGCTTAAAAGCTGTCGCTTCCGATGTGGGCTGCCACAATTGCCATTCGCATCAAAATTGTGCGGCCTTTTGTCCCAACGAGCTAAACCCTACCGCTTCGATTGCTGGTTTGAAGCGATTGACGGCGATGGCGGCGATTAGCGGGAAATTATAGTCATGCTAGACACGCGTCTATATTTATTACAACGAGTCAGCGCGATGATCATGGCACCACTCGTGCTGCTGCATCTGGGTGTGATGATAGTTGCGATTCAGGGGGGGCTCGATAGTGCTGAAATATTATCGCGTACGCGTGGCAGCCTGTTTTTTGGTAGCGTTTATGGCCTGTTTGTGATGACGATTTCGATACACGCGGCGATCGGTCTGCGCGTGGTGATGTACGAATGGCTACGCATCAGGGGCAGGGCGCTCAGCGCTTTTAGCTGGCTTGTATTTGCAACTTTATTAATGATGGGGGCGCGAGCGGTATACGCGGTAGTTGCCTGATGATCAAGCCGCACCGAGGCCAACCACTGTGGATGGCTTTTTTGTTACACCGAATTTCCGGTTTGGGTCTGGCAATTTTTTTACCGTTTCATTTTTACCTCCTCGGCCTGGCGCTGGAACAGGCTGAATCTATGGATGGCTTGCTGCGATGGAGTGAATACCCGGTGGTGAAGTTTGCCGAATTTGGCCTGGTATTCTTACTTGCGGTTCACCTGTTCGGCGGCCTGCGCCTGCTCGCACTCGAGTTTCTGCCATGGAACGACCGGCAAAAGACCCTGGCGGCCATCGCCATTGCAGTATCGTTTCTGATGGCCTGTAGTTTTCTGTTACGAGCGCTGTAATATGGGCAAGCAAATGCGTTATCAAACTTACCAGACGGATATATTAATACTCGGCAGTGGCGGTGCGG
>CBDUSZ010000262.1:0-4376 GCA_965370015.1 uncultured bacterium
AGCAGGCCAGCACAGTGGATTCGAAAAGCGTTACTATAATGTGGATTTCACTCGTACCGATCATGCTGCGGTAGCCGCAGCGTATGGCATTAAGTCCTTTAGCGTTGAAGATCCTGCCCGGTTGCAAAATACGCTTGAAGAAGCCATCGCGCACGATGGTCCTACCCTGGTTGATATCATCTCGCAGCCGCTTCACGAAGCGAATGCACCGGTTAGTGAGTGGGTGGCGTAGATGCAGATGAAACTAACGTTTATGCCGCCTGGTTATTAGGAAAAAACACAATGGGTGAAAAAACAATTGCCGTAATCGGTGCTGGTATCGTCGGCGTATCGACTGCTATATGGTTACAGCGAGATGGTCACAAGGTCGTGCTTATTGACGAAGGAGACCCGGTTAATGCTGCCTCATACGGGAACGGTGGCCTGCTAGTGCCTAGTGGTATCGTACCGGTTAATTCCCCGGGGTTGATTACCAAAGCGCCCGGTATGTTGCTGCGCAGTGACAGTCCCCTGTTTCTGCACTGGTCTTACCTGCCTAAAATGCTGCCCTGGCTATTACGCTATTTAAGTCGAGCCAATGCTCGTGATGCGCGGAAAGTTGCAAACGCGCTGAGACCGCTATTACGCGATAGTGTCGATCAGCATCTGGCCCTGGCAGAGGGAACTGGTGCGGAGAAATATATTGAAGCTTGTGACTACGTTTTTGTTTATGACGATCATGCGGCATTTAACAAAGACAGTTTTGCCTGGACAGTTCGTCGCGAGCTGGGTGTCGACTGGGATGAAATGAATGCGGCCGAATTCTCAAGCTATGATCCTGTCTTTGGCAGTATTGGCAGGTATGCGATCCGCCTGTCAGATCATGCTCGAATCACCGATCCTGGTCAGTATGTTAATGACCTGGCGGCCCATGTTAAACGACAGGGAGGAAAACTGATAAAAGCTCAGGCGCAGGATATTCAAACCGAGCAGGGTAAGGTTAAGGCTGTAAAAACAGATCAGGGGTTGATTGACTGTGACGCAGCCGTCATTTCGGCCGGTGTCTGGTCAAAGCCACTGGCTGAAAATCAGGGTATCACGGTGCCGATGGAAACAGAACGCGGTTACCATATTGATTTAATCAACCCGTCGATAACGCCGAAGGCTGTGATGATGCTGACTTCGGGTAAATTTGTTATAACGCCGATGCAGGGTCGTATTCGCTGTGCCGGAATTGTCGAATTCGGGGGTTTGAAAGCACCCGCAAACAAGGCGCCTATCGATCTGCTCAAGTCATATATTCATCGGGCCTGTCCGAATCTGGAATATGATTCTGTTGACGAGTGGATGGGACATCGACCTGCCCCGGTTGACTCAATCCCATTCATTGGCCGTATAAATAATAGAGCTGATTTATACGCTGCGTTTGGTCATCACCATATAGGTTTGACCGGAGGCGCGAAAACCGGTCGACTCGTTGCTGATATGGTTGCGAACAGAAATTTAAGCATTGATATGGCGCCCTATAGAACATCACGATTTACTCGCTAAATTATCTGTGATATTACTGGGCGCAATATTAAGGATAAGGTTACGGGGGAGTTAGATTTCTCATGGCGAGATTTTAGCCAGGAGGTAAAAGATTTCTGTCCAACTGCCAGGCGGAAACCTTAACCTAAGGATTCTTTGAAGTGACTATTAATCGAAGGCTCCTTTATAAATAGAAAAAGGCGGAATTAAACAATCAAAATGAAATCATCTACATAGGAGAGACTAATGAAATTAATAAAAAACCTAATGATCGGCTCGATTGCCATCACTTTATCAGCCGGCTTAGCACAAGCCGCTGAAAAGTGGGATATGCCGATGGCTTATAACGATGCGAACTTCCATACTATCAATGGCAAATTATTTGCCGAAGCGGTGAAAATGTGTACCGGCGGTGAACTGGAAATCACAGTTCACGGTGGCGGTTCGCTATTCAAAGGAAATGAAATCAAACGTGCGGTGCAGACTGGTCAGGCACAAATCGGCGAGCGCCTGCTGTCCGCGCATGCGAATGAAAATGCTGTCTTCGGTTATGACTCGGTGCCCTTTATGGCGACTTCTTTCGCGGACTCCGAAAAACTGAAAAAAGCAGCCAGCGGCGTACTTGGCGGGGTGTTGAGTAAGCAAAACATGGTTATGCTTTATTCTGTGCCGTGGCCACCACAGGGCTTGTATTTCAAAAAAGCGATTAACTCGACCTCAGACATGAAGGGTATCAAGTTCCGTGCTTACAATGCTGCGACTGCCCGCCTTGCGGAACTATCGGGCATGTTACCCGTGCAAATTGAAGCCGCTGAACTGGTACAGGCTCTGGCCACGGGTGTAGCGGACTCTTTCATTTCTTCTGGATCGACTGGTTACGACAAAAAAGTATGGGAGCATTTGAGCCACTTTTATGATACTCAGGCCTGGTTGCCTAGAAACACTGTATTTGCGAATAAGAAAGCGTTCAATGCCCTGCCCATGCAGTCTCAGAATTGCCTGAAATCATCGGCGATGTTAGCTGGTGCCGCGGGTACCGCACGTTCCGAACAATTGACTGGATGGTACCTGTCTGAACTGGCTGCCAATGGTATGCAGGTTGGTCCTCCGGGCGACAAGCTGAAAGGCGAGTTACAGACAATAGGTGCAACGATGTCTGCGGAGTGGGGAAAAGCGGCTGGTGCTGACGGAAAAGCGATTATCGATGCATTCAATAAGATGAAGTAGTCAGTTCAAAAAAAAAGACCTGCCCAGGCGACGTTTTGCCGTCCGGGCAGGTTCTTACAAGATATAGAAAAGGCAATTTGCATCAGGAGATACATTCGCAACAGGATTTTTTTTCGTAGATCGTACAGATAGCCTCAAAATTCATCAGAGGCTTCCTGGTTTTTGAGGGGAGGATGAATGAAACAATTTGGAAAACACCTGCGTCGCTTTTTAGATGGTTTGTATCTGACGGGTGGCCTGATAGGCGCTGGGTTTCTGTTACTAATCCTGCTCATCATTGTGGCCCAAATGGTTGCCCGCTGGACCGGTTATGTATTACCCGGGTCAACAGCCTACGCGGGTTATTGCATGGCAGCGGCCTCATTTTTCTCTCTCGCTTATGCGCTGAACCACGGCGCCCATATTCGGGTAACCCTGTTACTTTCGAAACTGGGTCGTTATCACCGGTTGGGGGAAGCCTGGTGTTTTGGTATGGCTTCTTTCCTGTCGGGTTATTTTGCCTGGTACGCGTGGGAAGCGGTTCGAATATCGATATTGATTAACGATATCAGCCAGGGCCAGGATGCTACACCGATATGGATTCCACAGATTGCGATGGGGGCCGGCACCACGTTGCTGTTTATAGCCTTCGTCGATAATTTTTATCGTATCGTATTTTTCGGCGAACATGGCATCGAAGCCGAAAAACTCAAATTTATCGAGGCGGAATAATTATGGAACATTTTTATTTAACCGGTATATTCCTCTTCGTTCTATTCCTGTTTCTCGGATCAGGTATCTGGGTTGGTCTCGCACTGCTCGGGGTCGCCTTCGTCGGGATGGAACTTTTTACTACCCGCCCGGTAGGCGATACGATGATTACCACGATCTGGACATCGTCCTCGTCATGGACATTAACAGCGCTGCCACTATTTATCTGGATGGGTGAAATACTATACCGGACGCGCCTGTCAGAGGACATGTTCAAAGGTCTGGCGCCGTGGATGTCGCGACTGCCCGGTGGACTAATCCATACCAATATTGTCGGATGTACCATTTTCGCCGCTGTTTCCGGTTCGTCGGCCGCTACCTTGACCACGGTTGGCAAAATGTCGATCCCCGAATTGCGCAAGCGAAATTACCCCGAGAAAATGATTATCGGCACCCTCACCGGAGCCGCGACCCTGGGACTCATGATTCCACCCTCGCTTACCCTGATCGTTTATGGGGTTACCATTAACGAGTCTATTTCCAAACTTTTCATGGCCGGCATTATTCCGGGAATAGTCCTGGCCGGGATGTTCATGAGCTATGTCGCTCTCTGGTCGGTGTTTAAAAAGCATGAGGTGCCTGAAGCCGATGCGCGAATGACCTTCCGCGAGAAAGTCAGGGAATCGAGACTGCTCATTCCGGTTATGTTACTGGTTACGTTTGTCATAGGCTCTATGTATACCGGCCTGGCAACCGCCACCGAAGCAGCAGCATTCGGGGTTATCGGTTCGTTGTCACTGGCGGCCGCGCAGGGTTCGTTAACCTTAACAACTTTTAAAGCAAGCCTGCTCGGAGCAACGCGCACATCCGCCATGATTGCCCTGATTCTAATGGGAGCGGCTTTTCTATCGCTTTCCATGGGGTTTACCGGTTTGCCTCGTTCTCTCGCC
>CBDUSZ010000263.1:0-4359 GCA_965370015.1 uncultured bacterium
CGTAATTTTCTTCGCCACGATGAAAATCGATTATGGCGCACTCCAGGGAGACTGGTGTTTAATCACTTTTAGCCGATACTTCTGCGGAACCGATACCGCGAGGATCAGATGCAGCCTCGACTGTTCCGGTCTTATGGTCGACAATAATCGCTTGCATATTACCGTAGCGATAAGACATTTGTTTCAATTTGTGACCAAGACCTAGCAGTGCTTTTTGGGTGGACTGGTCGAAAGCATTGTCCTCAAAAGATATTTGATCTGGAAAATATTGATGGTGAAACCGCGGCAACGAAACTATATCTTTGGCGTTGCCGCCGCGCAGAAATTCGAGCATGCCAAGCAATTGCATGGTGATGATGCGACTACCGCCGGGTGTGCCGGATATCAGACTTTTATCTTTTCTGTGCACAAAGGCAGGGGTCATGCTGGAGAGCATGCGCTTACCGGGCTGGATCGCATTCGCAGTACTACCGAGTAAACCATAAGCATTCGGCACGCCAGGCTTGGCGGAAAAATCGTCCATTTCATCGTTAAGCAATACCCCGGTGCCCTCGGCAACCAGGCCTGAACCAAACGGGTAGTTAACCGACAGGGTTGCGGCAACCATATTGCCCTGCCGATCGATAATGGAAAAGTGGGTGGTGTCATTGCCACCAGCTTGTTCGCCGAATATGCCGATGTCTGCGCTGCGACTCGCCTGCTGCATCGATATATCCTTTGTAAGCTGTCGCGCGTAAGCCTCACTGGTCAGCCGTTGTAGCGGTATATCGACGTAGTCCAGGTCGCCGAGGTAGGTGGCGCGGTCACGGTAAGCCCTGCGCATTGCCTCGACAAGAATATGGATACGTTGGGTGTCGTCAGCCTGTTGATAGCCCAGAGTTTTGAGCATATTGAAGATGCTGGCCAACACCACGCCACCTGAAGACGGTAGGCTCGCGGTGACAAAGTCGGCCGAGCCAAAGCGAAATCGTACCGGATCGCGCTCCACCACCTGGTATTGATTCAAATCCTGTAATGACCATACACCACCATTTGCCTGCACACTGGCGACCAGTTTTTGTGCTATTTCACCCGCATAAAAACCGTCGGCCCCCTCGGCGACTATTATTCGTAGGGTGTGCGCCAGATCCGGCTGTTTTAGTAGACTATTAAGCTCAGGGATTTTTCCATCACCTAACAAAGTCTTTCGAGTGGATTCAAAGCGCTGCATTACCGGCAAGCGAAATTTTGCTAACCGTCGGTATTTTTCATCGACTTCGAAACCATTTTGCGCGTAGCCGATGGCACTGGACAAGGTTTGTGCCAGTGATAATGCGCCGTAATTGTTTTGCAAATGTTCAAGTGCCGCGGGAATACCCGGTATACCAGCCGATGTCGCACCATTCATCGAACGGTCATGGTCCACCTCACCTTGCGCATCCAGGTAAAAATCGCGTGTCGCTTTGAATGGTGCACGTTCACGCGCGTCAAGCATGACCTGTCGATTTTGTTTCTGCTGGTGCAGTAAATAAAAACCACCACCGCCAAGACCAGACGAATAAGGCTCTACCACGGCCAACGTGCTAGTCACTGCAATCGCCGCATCAAAAGCATTGCCACCATTAGCAAGTATCTCAATACCCGCCTTTGTCGCAAGTGGATGCGCCGATGCTACTGCATATTCAGCCGCCCTAACGGCACCTGGCAGTTGCATCAGGCATAGCAAAAGCGCGATAAATTGAAGCCTGTCCAATTTACCGCAAATCATTTTCATGACCTCAATCCTTTCCAGTGAGGAGGTGATATTTAACCATTAACTCATCTTGCGTTTCCGGACGATCCGGGTTCAACGGGATACAGTCGACCGGGCAGACTTCTACACATTGCGAGGTTTCAAAATGACCGACACATTCGGTGCATAAATCCGGGTTGATTTCATATATCTCATCACCCGGATATATCGCGTCGTTCGGACACTCGGGTTCGCAAACATCACAATTGATACACTCGTCTGTGATCATTAATGCCATACTGATTCGCTCCTGATGAGTCTAGATGGGTCTAATAGCGGTGTAACTTATTAATCCAGCAACTTTAGTTTCGCGGTCAACCTGTGCAAAACCTCAGGGTGGAGAAACTCGGAAACGTCACCTTCCAGGCGTGCGATTTCACGTACCAGGCTTGAGGATACAAAGGCGTAGCGTTGCGCTGCAGTTAAGAAAACAGTTTCTATTTCGGGCGCAAGCGAACGATTCATTCCTGCCAGTTGTACTTCGTACTCAAAATCAGAGATCGCGCGTAAACCACGAATTATGATTCCGGCATTACAATCTCGCGCAAAATTAATTAACAAACCGGAAAATGGCTTGATCAAAATCCGCGGGCTATCGTTGAATACGGTTTGCAACATGTCGCTACGTTCATCTATATCGAAGAAGGGTTGTTTGGAGAGGCTGTCGGCGACACCAATTACAACCTGATCGAACATCTTCAATGCGCGCTCGCATACGTCCATATGCCCTCGAGTTACAGGATCGAATGTGCCGGGATAGATTGCGATCTTCGTCATCTGGGTTCTCATCTGGTTCAACAGAATTAAGACTGTCAAAGGTAAAAATATGCCGTCAGTTTAGCGGCTTGAGCGCCATTCGGCTATAGCATAATTGACCTGCCCGGCCATTTTCTGCTTCAACCAGGACAAGTTAGAATGAGGCAATTCAAACTGCTCACCAGTCGGCCATTCGAGGTAAATTTTTGCACCGTCGAGCAATCGACGATGCTCAATCAGACTGGTCAATACCTGTTTTCGAAGCTGTGGTAAAGCGTATGGAGGATCGATAAACACCAGATTGAACTGCCGCTTTAGGCCGGCGATCAAATCAATAGCGTCACCCATAATTAACGTAATCCTGTCAGCGTGAAAACTGTTCATCTGTCGTTCCAGATTGCGCCAGGCAGATGAGTTATTTTCGATCATGGTCAGGTGTTCTGCTTCCCGGGACAAGGCTTCGAATCCAAGTGCACCGCTGCCAGCGAAGCAGTCGAGAACGCTGGCCCCAGGGCAATCCATCATCAGCCAATTAAACAAAGTCTCGCGGATACGGTCGGGAGTCGGCCTCAGGCCGTCAACCTCAGGCACTGGTAATTTTCTGCCACGCCACTGCCCGCCAATAATACGCACCCGCTGTATTTTTTTACTAGTCAATGTAATTACCAACTATGAGTCAACCCATCTGTTACGATTTGACATAATTTTTTCAAGGCCATTTTCATATCATCAGTAGAACCTGAGTATCTGCACATCCAGGGGTCTGTATGGGAATCAGTTTGCACAGAATCAATCGCTTTCTGTTAGCATATTGTGCCTGAATTCACCTTCCCAGGAAAAGTAATGTTTGGCTTCAAGTCAGGAGTAAAAAACGATAATACTGCAGAGCAAAAACCGCAGGGATTATTCGCCACCCTGAAACAAAGGCTTTCCAAAACCCGCGCTACCCTGTCTTCCGGAATTGGCGATATTATACTTGGCAAGAAACAGATCGACAGCGACTTACTCGAACAACTCGAAGACCAGCTGTTAGTGTCTGATGTCGGCATACAGGCAACCCAGAAAATTACCCATCAAATTACCCAGGCTGCTAGTCGTAATGCGCTCAAAGACAGCGCAGGCCTACTGTCGGTATTGAAACAAAGCATGGTAGATATACTTGCACCAAGTTCCATACCGCTCACTATAGACAGGCAGCACAAACCATTTGTCATTTTGATGGTTGGCGTTAATGGCGCGGGTAAAACCACCACAGCGGGCAAGCTAGCCCAGCAATTTCAAAATCAGGGATTTCGAGTGATGCTGGCCGCCGGCGATACTTTTCGCGCTGCCGCTGTGGAACAGTTACAAAGCTGGGGACAGCGCCTCGATATTCCAGTGATCAGCCAGGGCCAGGGGGCTGACTCAGCCTCGGTTATTTTCGACGCACTCAAGTCGGCCCAGGCGCGGAATATTGATATAATGATCGCTGACACCGCCGGTCGTTTGCACACCCAAAACAATCTGATGGACGAACTCGAAAAGATAAAGCGCGTGATGGGCAAGATCGACCCAGGTGCGCCGCACGAAACCATGCTTGTACTCGATGCTGGTACCGGTCAAAATGCTCTGTCACAGGCGAGCAGTTTTAAACAGTCTATTGGTGTCACGGGCATCACCCTGACCAAACTGGACGGTACCGCTAAAGGCGGCATGATATTCAGTATCTCTGAGCAACTTCAGTTACCCATACGCTATATTGGTATCGGTGAATCGGTTGACGACTTGCTCGAGTTTAATCGCGAGGATTTTGTAGATGCATTACTGTCAGAATTAGACTCCAGAGATAATTA
>CBDUSZ010000264.1:0-4335 GCA_965370015.1 uncultured bacterium
CGGGAATGACCGCAAAGACAATATTGATATTCATGTCAACTCACACTAATAATAATTGGCGACTTCGAACCAGGTGGTCGGGAGTTCGACAAAATCGTTAAGGAAACAGGTAGGCGTATAATTCTGAGCCATGTAACATTGCGTCTAAATACTTAACCAACAGAGCGATATTGATGTGGAGCGCAGATAGCAATCGCTACGAGGCAATGACCTATCAACGATGCGGTCGATCTGGCCTGCAATTGCCCGCGATTTCTCTGGGCCTTTGGCATAACTTTGGGGATGATTGCACCCACAACAGTAAACAGGCCCTGTGTCGTCGTGCTTTTGATCTCGGCATTACCCATTTTGATCTGGCCAATAACTACGGTCCACCCGCCGGGTCTGCGGAAAAAGCCTTTGGCCAGATCTTGCAGCAGGATTTTTCGGCTTATCGGGATGAACTGATTATTTCGACCAAGGCTGGTTACGGTATGTGGCCCGGACCCTACGGCGAATGGGGAAGTCGTAAATACCTGGTCGCCAGTTGTGACCAAAGCCTGAAACGATTGGGCCTCGATTATGTCGATATATTTTATGCGCATCGTTTTGACCCTGACACGCCACTCGAAGAAACGATGATGGCGCTAGACCATATCGTGCGTTCCGGTCGTGCCCTGTATGCCGGTATTTCTTCTTATAATTCGCAGCGCACACGCGAGGCCGTGGCCATTCTAAAAGCGCTAGGCACGCCCTGTCTGATTCATCAACCCAGCTACTCGATGATTAACCGCTGGGTAGAAGAAGACGGCTTGCTGGATACGCTGGAAGATCTGGGCATAGGTTCTATCGTGTTCTCTCCCCTGGCCCAGGGCATGTTAACCAATAAGTACCTGGCAGGTGTTCCCGAAAAAAGTCGCGCTGCACAGGACGGATCACTCAATCCCGCTTTCCTCAGCGAGCAAACCCTGGCTAATATCCGCGCACTGAATGATATTGCGCAACAACGTCACCAGACTCTGGCGCAAATGGCCGTGGCCTGGGTGCTGCGTGATCCGCGTGTGACTACCGCATTAATTGGCGCAAGCTCGGTACGGCAATTAGAGGATTGTGTCGGCGCACTCGATAACCGTTCCTTTTCTGATACCGAATTGACTGAAATTGACCGTTACGCGATGGATGCCAACATCAATATCTGGGCCGCCTCATCGGGGACAAAAGGACCCGTGCGCAGGAAAAAATGAAGTACTGTTTAACCCATTAATGATAAAGGTGCCACATGACTTTACCGCAGCCTTCTAGCGAAATTAAAATGAATCCATTAGATGTTGAACTGGGCCTGGCCCGAGAGCGTTATATTCGAAATCGTCCGCTATCTGCGGCAGCATTTAATTTATCAGCTGAGTTTATGCCCGGCGGCAATACGCGAACCGTGTTATTCCACAGCCCGTTCCCTCTTCGCATTGTCTCAGGGACTGGATGTCGGGTAACCGATGCGGATGGGCTGGAATATGTCAACATGCTGGGCGAATACACCGCTGGTCTGTTTGGTCACAATCATCCTGTTATCCGCAAAGCCATCGATGGCGCGTTGGACAGGGGGGTCAGCCTGAGTGGCCATAATCCTGACGAAATAAAACTGGCGGAACTGGTTTGCGCCCGATTTCCATCGTTAGATAAGGTGCGCTTTACCAACTCCGGCACCGAGGCGAATTTACTCGCTATTTCTGCGGCCTGTTACATAACCAGACGTAAAAAAGTACTGGTATTCGAAGGCGGGTATCACGGTGGCCTACTTTATTTCAAGAACGGTGGAATGCCTATTAATGCGCCATTTGAATATGTCGTGGCCGATTTTAATGACCTGTCTTCCACGGAAGCGCTGATTCAAAAACACGCTGACGATATAGCCTGCATACTGGTTGAACCGATGCAGGGATCGGCGGGATGTATACCAGCATCGATAGACTTTCTTAACATGCTGCGCGAGACGAGTCGCAATATCGGTGCGATTTTGATTTTTGACGAGGTGATGACGTCACGCCTGTCAAACCAGGGCGCACAGGGATTGTTCGATATCATTCCTGATATGACGACACTGGGAAAATATATTGGCGGCGGTATGAGTTTTGGTGCATTTGGTGGCAGCGAAAGCATCATGCAAATTTTCGATCCGAGACGCGCGGACGCCATTCCGCATGCAGGTACATTCAATAACAACACTTTGACCATGGCAGCTGGCGTTGCCGCAATGGGCGAAGTGTTAACCGATGAGTTGCTCAATCAGCTTAATAGTCGAGGCGATGCGCTTCGCATCGAGCTGAATAAGATTGCCCGGGAATACGCCACTTGCATCCAGTTTACCGGTTTGGGGTCGCTGTTGGGGCTGCACACCACTTCATCTCCGATTCATAGTACAGCCGACCTTAAGGGCTCTGATGATCGAATCATGGAGCTGGTTTTCCTCGACCTGCTGGAGCAGGGTTATTACATCGCCCGGCGTGGTTTTATCGCGTTAATGCTACCAATCGGTGATGTTGAAACTGAAGGCTTCATAAATGCATTTACCACCGTAGTAAAAGCAAGGGGCAAGTTACTAGGAATCAATGGGGTCAGTATCGATTGATTTTAATCAGGGATGGAACTCGACTTCCATCTGGCTAATTTTCTGCGCCCAGAGCTTCGGTCCGGTCTGGTGAATCGAGACACCTTTGTGATCGACTGCGACCGTTACCGGCATATCTTCTAGCTCAAATTCGTAAATCGCTTCCATGCCAAGTTCTGGAAAGCCGACAACTTTGGAAGCCTTGATCGCCTGCGACACCAGGTACGCAGCGCCACCCACCGCCATCAAGTAAACCGACTCGTAATCCTTAATCGCTTCAATTGCGGTGGGTCCGCGCTCCGCCTTGCCGATCATGCCAAGTAAACCGGTTTTTTCCAGCATGGTGCGGGTGAATTTGTCCATACGCGTTGCGGTGGTTGGCCCTGCCGGACCGACGACTTCATCACGGATCGGATCGACTGGTCCCACGTAATAGATGAACCGGCCTTTTAAATCGACCGGCAGCTCCTCGCCTTTATCCATCATTTCGATCATTTTCTTGTGTGCCGCATCGCGCCCGGTCAACATCTTGCCGCTGAGCAACAGGGTATCGCCGGGCTGCCAGGTTTTGACCTCTTCGCGCGTGACCGTATCCAGATTGACGTGTTTCACGTTAGCCCCGGTTTCACGCGTAATTTCGGGCCAGTCGTCAAGATTTGGCGGGGTCAATTTCGCGGCACCGCTTCCATCCAGAACAAAATGAATGTGTCGGGTGGCTGCACAGTTGGGAATAATCGCGACGGCCTTGTTTGCCGCATGCGACGGGTAATCTTTCACCTTAACGTCCATCACCGTCGTCAGACCACCCAGGCCCTGCGCTCCAATACCGAGCCGATTGACCTTATCGTAGAGTTCCAGGCGCAATTCTTCGGCACGATTATCCGCGCCTCGTTGCTGCAATTCCTGGATATCGATGGGTTCGAGTAATGCTTCTTTGGCCAGAATCATTGCCTTTTCAGCAGTACCGCCAATACCGATACCAAGCATACCTGGCGGGCACCAGCCCGCACCCATTTGCGGCACCATTTCGAGTACCCAGTCAACCACTGAGTCGGAAGGATTGAGCATTACAAACTTCGACTTCGCCTCACTACCACCACCTTTGGCGGCGACATGGACTTCAAGCGTATCTCCAGGCACGATATCGTAATGAATTACCCCCGGCGTATTATCCCCAGTGTTTTTCCGCGCCCCATCCGGATCGTCCAGAATAGAGGCTCGCAACACATTATCCGGGTCCAGGTAGGCGCGGCGAATTCCTTCGTTACACATATCGCTCACCGACATATCTCCCTGCCATTGCACGTTCATACCGACTTTTAAAAATATTGTGACGATACCGGTGTCCTGACAAATCGGGCGTCGTCCTTCCGCGCACATGCGCGAATTGATCAGAATTTGCGCGATTGCATCACGTGCGGCTGGATTTTGCTCGCGCTGGTAAGCCCGGTCCATGGCGCGGATAAAATCCGCGGGATGGTAATAGGAGATAAACTGGAGAGCGCCAGCTACGCTATCGATTAAGTCGTCTTGTTTGATAGTTGTCATTGGGCTGGTTCCTGTTTATTGGGTATAGGTGTTAACTGGATTGGAATAGTTTAGCGTTTTAGAGTGCGAATGTGTCAGGTTATCAAATCTAATTTTCGCCAAATAAATATTTTTTCGCACACCAGAGCTTGCATTACTTCGTAGTTACTTAAGAGTAAGTGCGCGAGTGACTTCTTGTCTACAGCAACAAGAAGTCACCAAGA
>CBDUSZ010000265.1:0-4317 GCA_965370015.1 uncultured bacterium
CACATTGTTTAATTTGGCTTGCGCCTCGATTAACGAACCTACATAACTATCTTCAAAACCCAACTTGAGCCCCTGAACAAACGAGTGGTGCAGATTTCGTCCGAGAGCATTGGTTAAACCAACCGCTTCAGCCATACGGTTGTAGTAACGAAGATCTTTCTCGCCGTTGGCCATGCTGAACTTGAGGCCGGAATAGTCACCTTCCAGCGCATTGCTTGCGATCATCTGAAACACCGGGCTGTTAACACCGCCGGCACTTAACACTTCGTAGAACTTACGCGGGTCAACGCCAGTCGCTGCACAGGCGCAAAACGCCTCGGCGGTCATCGCCGCCTGGCTCATGGCGAGAAAATTGTTGACCAGCTTGACCTTGTGACCGGCACCGGACCCGCCAACATGGAATATGTTTTCGCAAAATGCTTCGAGCACTGGTTTGATTTCTTCAAACGCCGCATCATCCGCACCCACCATGGTGTTGAGGCGCCCTTCTTCGGCTTCAACCGGGGTGCGCGCAAGCGGGGCATCAACCAGGATTACGCCTTTCTGCTTCAGGTCGGCGGCAATCTGCTCGGTGGAGGTGGGTTCGGCGGTTGAACAATCGATGACGATGGATCCGGAGCGACAGCCGGCAATAATGCCGTCGTCTCCGTAGATACACTGCTCTACCTGGGGCGAGCCGGTGACACAGAGAATAATAACCTCGGAGGCTTCAGCGATGGCCCTGGGGGTGGTCGCTTCCTGCGCACCTTTTTGCAATAAATCCTCCAGCGGAGCGCGGTTTCGATGTGCCATTGCGGTAACGGGAAAACCCTTTTCCAGCAAGTTCTTGGCAATGCCATGTCCCATCATCCCTACACCGATAAAACCAATCTTTTTGCTCATGTTCTTGTGTCCCGGTGAATTTTTTGTTTGTAAATTTATATTCTTGAATGCATAATAGAACGAATATATATTCTTTGTCAACAGTTAGAACTATTATTCTACGTCCTGAGGGGCAGACACAAAAATGAAATCCAGGAAAGTTATCGTGCTGACACCAACGACCTTTAACGAGCTTAAAGACGCGATAGCCGAGAATTATCCGGCACTGAGTCGACAGCTTCAGAAAATCGCACGCTTCGTCCTGGAGTACCCTGAAGATATGGCGCTGGAAACAGTGGCAGTGATTGCCGGGCGTGTATCGGTACAACCTTCCAGCATGATTCGATTTGCACAGGCACTCGGTTTTGACGGCTTCAGCGATATGCAACAGGTATGCCGCTCGGTCCTGGTGACCCGCCCGGGCAATTACCGCGACCGCATCGAAACGCTGCGTCGGCAAAGTGAAGTCGATGGCGCGGACCCCGGGGCTGTTCTGGCCGATTCAGTCGAAGAAAGTATTAACGCATTGCAATTGCTGGGAGAAAACACCCCGACCGAAGACCTCAATCGAGCGATTGAATTGCTGGCAGACGCCAATGACATCTACGTGCTGGCTGAACGCCGTGCTTTTCCGGTCGCGTTTTACCTGACCTATGCCATCGGTCGACTCGAGCGTACAGTACATCTGCTCGATGGCGTCGGCGGCATGCTGGGCCAACAGGTAAAAAACATCAAACAACAGGACACCATCATTGTGGTCAGTTTTCCACCCTACTCGCCAACCGTTGCCGAAACGCTGGCTGAACAAAGTCAGCGCGGTGTTACCACGGTCAGTATTACCGACAGTGCAATCAGTCCGATTGCGATGGAAGCCACGGTGACCTTCAGTATCAAACAACAGGAAGAACGCGCGTTTCGCTCGCTGGTGGCGCCGATGTGCCTGGCCCAATGCCTTGTCGTCGGCCTCGGTCATCGCCTCGCGGCCCGAAATCACAAGGGAGAGAAAACTCGTGGCTGAGCACAGTCTCGACGTTATTACACTCGGCCGATCGTCGGTAGACCTCTATGGTGAGCAGGTCGGCGGCCCGCTGGAAATGATGCAGTCGTTTGCCAAGTATGTCGGTGGGTGTCCCACCAACATCGGCGTCGGCACTTCACGCCTGGGCCTCAAATCGGCCGTAATCACCCGTGTCGGCGATGAGCCGATGGGGCGTTTCATTCGTCAAACACTGGCCGCCGAAGGAGTAGACATATCGCAGGTAAGCACCGACCCCGAGCGGCTGACCGCGCTGGTGATCCTTGGAATTCGCGACAGTGAAACCTTCCCGCACATTTTCTACCGCGAAAACTGCGCCGACATGGGTTTGGAAGAAGATCATATCGATTCCAGCTTTATCGCCTCGGCCAAAGCCATCGTGGTTACTGGCACTCATTTTTCCAGTCCAAATGTCGAGGCCGCCAGCCGCGCCGCGGTGCGCTACGCGCTTGATGCAGGCACATCCGTTGTGCTCGACATCGACTACCGGCCCGTGCTGTGGGGCCTGACCGGCCATCAGGCCGGTGAAGAACGCTTTATCGCCAACGAAGCAGTGACTCAGCGCCTGCAATCGATTCTACCGGACTGTGATCTGGTCGTAGGCACCGAAGAAGAAGTGCATATCGCCGGCGGCAGCACCGATACCCGCCAGGCATTACAGAACATCCGCGAGCTAACTGCGGCGGTGATTGCACTCAAACGTGGCCCCCGGGGATGCGTGATTTATACCGACGAGATCCCCAAAGACCTGGAACAGGGTATCCAGGGGCCGGGCTTTTCAGTCCAGGTGTTCAATACGCTCGGCGCCGGCGACGCGTTTATGAGTGGCTTGCTGCGCGGTTGGCTACGCGACGAACCCTGGGAGCGTTGTTGTCAATACGCCAATGCCTGTGGCGCGATGGTCGTTTCGCGCCATGGCTGTGCACCCGCGATCCCCTCCTGGGACGAGATGACCCTGTTCATCGAGCAAGGTAGCGCGACCGAGCCGTTGCGCCAGGATCCTGGCTTCAATCACATTCACCACGCCACCACTCGTTTCGGACAGTGGCCGGAAGTCTGCGCACTGGCGTTCGATCATCGCTCCCAGTTCGAAGAAATTGCCGATCAGGCGGGTGCAGATAGAAGCCGTATTGCTGTCTTTAAAAACTTGCTATGCGAAGCAGCCGTGCGCGCCGCCGCTGATGCCGACAATACCGGCGTTATTATCGACGGGCGTTACGGAGCCGACTCACTGGCCCGCGTCACCGGCTCTGGAGTCTGGGTAGCGCGGCCGGTCGAACTACCCGGTTCGCGTCCACTGGAGTTTGAGGCCGGAGACAATGTCGGCCTGGAATTGCTAAGCTGGCCACAGGAACAGGTGGTTAAATGCCTGGTGTTCTACCATCCGGACGATGATTCAAAACTACGCCAGAACCAGGAAGCAAAAATACTGGCGTTATACGAAGCCTGCCGGGCGACCAATCACGAATTACTACTGGAAATTATCCCGCCATCTGATGCTGACGTAGTCGAAGACACACTGGCCCGGGCACTGGACAACCTCTATGTTCGAGGAATCTTCCCCGACTGGTGGAAATTGCCGCCGCAGGCAACAACAGCGGCCTGGGCCCAAATTGCGGCTGTGATCAAAAAACATGATCCGCTTTGTCGTGGTATTGTGCTGCTCGGCCTCGGCGCCAGCGAAGACGAACTGAAACGTGGCTTCGAACTAGCATCAGAGCAGCCGCTTTGCAAAGGCTTTGCGGTGGGCCGAAGCGTGTTCCAGTCCCCCGCCGAGCAATGGTTCGCCGGAATAATCGGCGATGACGACGTGATCGAGCAAGTAGGGACTAGTTACTCCCGCCTGATTCAATTATGGGCGCAGCGCCACCACTGAGAAAATCCACAATCTATCGACCGAGCCTGCAACATGAGCACCGTGTTTAAAAAAGCCGCCCACCGCACCCCCGTCGATTTCTCGGCAGTCGAAGCGGACTGGCGGCGCGAGGGTTTTAGCTTCGGCGTGTTCCGTGATCCACCCCGTCAGGAATGGAACGATTTCACTCATAGCTCGGATGAATATGTTTTGGTTGCCGAGGGTCAACTCGAAGTTGATGTGGGGAGCGAAACAGCGATTTGCGGGCCTGGTGATCTGGTGTGCATCCCGCGCCAGGTACAACATTCATTGAAGACATTGTCCGCTAACGGCAGCGTCTGGCTTTATGGATACGGTTTTTGGGAGGACGAACTCGAGTAACATCGTGCGGGCCCAGTAGGCATGTTTAATCATACCTAACATCAGTGTGTTTATTCATTAGTATAATGGTTAAACTGGGGATCAAGCCTGATAGACCCGACGTTGACACGGTTGGCCACCGCACCGATGCCCCTTGTAGTTTCTCTTGGGCTAGTAGAAGTCGAGCCACTACTGGATAAACATG
>CBDUSZ010000266.1:0-4314 GCA_965370015.1 uncultured bacterium
ATCATAAGCTGCCTGCAATGCGTTAGCCGCAGGTTCGACTGAGCCAGCGAAGCCCATCGTCAGCACCGCCTGAAATATTGTGATTACAGCTCCAGGCGCATGGCTAGCGCAGTGGATGGACACAGTGATTCGAATTGCCGGGTAGATTTTATCTCAACCGGTACAGCATCTCGCGCAACTGGGCAAAATCCAAACCTGGTGAAATAATGCTCGGCGGTTTCGGTGAGTAAATATAGTTCCCTCACCCCGTTCGAGCGCGCCACGCCCAGCAGATGCTGAGTCATCGCGACAGCCAGTCCCAGCCCCCTGTTTTCCGCTGGCACCGCTATCGAACGTAATAGCGCAACCGGGCCTTTAATTTGCAGGGCACCAATGGCAACCAATTTATCGCCGCTGGTAATACCGTAAAATTTATCAATATGCTCACCACAGTCTAGAAATGGCAAATCGCACTTTTGCAACAGGGTCTCGATAGCCGATATATGGGATGTATTTAGGCTGCCTATCTGACGATCAGTGGTTAACCCCATGCTTGAATAACGCCGGTGTCGAATTTAGTCGTCGCCCAGGGATTCCACCCGAATACGGTGAATAGCCCCATGCACCGTAGCCAGTTTACTAATCTTGTCTATGGCCTGATCCATCTGTGCTTCCCGAATTTTCTGCGTCAACATGATAATGGTAGCCTGCGCAACACCTGACTCGGGTTCTTTTTGCAAAATAGCCTCAATAGAAATTTCGCTTTCACCCATGATGCGCGTAATGTCAGCCATGACACCAGGAATATCGTCGACGCGCATACGTAAATAATAGGCGGTAGAAACCTCTGAGATTGGTAGTACTGGAATATCAACTATTTGATCGGCCTGGAACGCCAGATGCGGCACGCGGTTTAGCGGATCGGTGGTAATGGTACGTGCGACATCGATTATGTCGGCAATAACAGCTGAAGCTGTAGGATCAGCACCCGCACCAGCCCCGTAATACAGGGAAGGACCAAGTTTGTCGGCCATAACCAGCACCGCATTCATCACGCCATCGACATTGGCGATCAAACGCTTCTCCGGTATCAAGGTTGGATGGACCCGCATTTCGACACCTTTTGGGGTACGTCGGGCAATTCCCAGGTGCTTGATGCGGTATCCAAGCTCGCCTGCATAGACCATATCCTCTGTAGTAATTCGTGTAATACCCTCGGTATAAACAGCATCGAACTGTAGTGGTATGCCAAAAGCCAGCGAAGCCAGTATGCAGAGCTTGTGTGCCGCATCGATGCCTTCAACATCAAATGTCGGATCGGCCTCGGCGTATCCCAGAGCCTGGGCTTCTTGCAAAACATCTTCAAAGTCCCGACCCTTGTCGCGCATTTCGGTGAGTATAAAATTTCCCGTGCCATTAATAATGCCCGCCAACCATTCAATGTGATTCGCACTTAGTCCTTCGCGGAGCGCTTTAATAATCGGAATACCACCGGCGACCGCGGCTTCGAATACTACATTAACTCCTTTTTTCTGCGCGGCGGCAAAAATTTCGTTACCGTGCATCGCTATTAAAGCCTTGTTAGCAGTAACAATATGTTTACCATTTTCGATAGCACGTAGTACCAGCTCGCGGGCTGGCTCGTAGCCACCGATGAGTTCGACGAGAATATCAATCTCTGGATTATCAACTACTTCAAAAGGATTAGCGGTCAATTCGATATGGCCGGTACCTTCCGGCATACCTTTCGCAATTGACTTACGTGAAGCATGTACAATTTCGATGTCACGCCCTGCGCGGCGAGCTATTTCGATTGCATTATTTTTTAATACTAACGCGGTACTGGCGCCAACCGTACCAACACCAATCAAACCTAGTTTTACCGGTTTCAACTTCTATCTCCAAGCTTAGAACACAGGGATATTTTCGAACGCGCAACGATAAGTAATGTACCAGCGACTGTCAATCGGAACCATCTGAATTACCCGCCTAATTGATAGACTCCAGCTTTTCATTTATGCTGCCGGTACTCCTTCAATGTGATAATTACGAGTTCAGCACCACTATGCCACTTGCTGAAGAAAAAATTACTGGCCGTTACAACATATCGGGCTATAACCCGGGCGAAATAATTGTCAATCGAACGGCCTATCACCAGAGTCTAATCTTGTCACCACAATCGATTCAGTGTCCATGGCCGGTACTATCAGTTGAGGAACTCGATGAATCGAACCTGCAATCGGTAATAGACATGAATCCACGAGTGGTTTTACTGGGTACCGGCGAACATCAAAAATTTCCTGATGCCAGAATTTATGCTCTATTTGGGCAAAGAGGTATAGGTCTTGAGGTGATGAACAACGGTGCGCTATGCCGTACTTATAACGTCCTCATTGCGGAAGATCGAGAGGTGGTCGCTGCAATAATTCAAAATCCCGGGGACCTGTCAGGCTAAAGATTAGCCGATGGTATTGTCCCTGGAATAACCACTGTGTTCCAGAATGCGTCGTAATTTGCGTAACGCATCCATTTGAATCTGGCGGACTCGTTCACGTGTAACACCCAGTTCCAGCCCAACTTCTTCCAGAGTGCCGCGCGGGTGATTACGTAAACCGAAACGCCGAACCACCACATCGCGTTGCTTTACTTCGAGTTGGTCGAGCCATTCATCGAGATGTTCGATGACTGACTCATCTTGCAAAATACTGGACGGATCTGGATTATTGTCATCTGGAATGATATCCAGCAGAGGCCTGTCTCCCTCTCCACCCATGGGAATATCGAAGGATGAAACCCGATCTGCCAGGCGAAACATTTTTACGACAGCCTTCACCGGCTTTTGAAGCAACTCGGCGACATCCTCGGCAGTTGCTTCACGGTTCAGCTCCTGGGTTAATTTACGTGCAGCGCGGAGGTAGGTATTAAGTTCCTTGATAACATGAATGGGCAAACGTATGGTTCGCGTCTGGTTCATCAGCCCACGTTCTATAGTTTGTCTGATCCACCAGGTTGCATAGGTGGAAAAGCGAAATCCAAGCTCAGGATCGAATTTCTCCACCGCACGCATAAGACCAAGGTTTCCTTCCTCGATCAGGTCCAGCAGCGCTAGCCCGCGATTCATATAACGCCTGGCAATTTTTACCACGAGTCGCAAATTACACTCGATCATCTTGTCGCGAGCTTTGGTATCGCCTTTCAGGGCGAGGCGCGAGTAATGTACTTCTTCCTTGGCAGTCAGTAACGGTGAAATTTCAATTTCTTTCAGATATAGCCGCGTCGGGTCAGCGTCCGAGGCACGACGTGAGCCGACCTTTCGCCGAGAATCAGCTTTACGCCGCTCGGCCTGCTTCTTTATTTCGAATTCGGCACCTTGTGTATGGTGTTCGTCGGAATCTATGGTTTTTGCTTGATCATCAAGCTCGGCACTGGCGCCAAGATCGGTTCTTTCGCGATCTTCAATCAGACCCTCTACCAGTTCTTCTGCTGGAATTTCGGTATCTTCAATGAGTGACTTGTCTGTCGATTTTGTCATATAGACTTCTCTCATAAATCCATGGTCACATTCACAGCCTGGGCAGATATTTTAAAGGATCAACCGGCTTGCCATTTTTTCTAATCTCAAAATGCAGTCGGGTTGATCCATTAGGATGCCGCCCCATTTTTGAAATTACCGCTCCAACTTTGACCGCCATGCCCTCTTTTACAAGCCTCTGCTGGTTATAAGCGTAGGCGCTCAAATAAGTGTTGTTGTGTTTTATGATGATCAGATTACCATAACCCGCCAAACCATTTCCACTATATACTACCTTGCCATCCGCCACTGCATGGACAGCCTGGCCTAACTTCCCAACTATATCAATTCCTTTCCGATCGAGCTTGTCAGAGACAAAAGTATTTATTATTTTACCACTTGTCGGCCATCGCCAGTTGACGGCTTTGCTCCCGGTATTGATGGCTTTGGTAACTATTTCCTGCGTGGTCGGATTAAGTTTTTTTGTGCGCTTGCCCGACTCTGCATTTCGCTCTACGAGCCTGGCATTTTTTGGCTCAACTAATATCAGGCGTTGACCCGGGTGGATAATATACTCCCGCCCAATTTGATTCCAAAGCGCCAGCTGCTGGTAGTCCAGCCCGTAACGCCAGGCAATTGAGTATAGTGTGTCTTTTTTTTTGACAGTATACCTACTTCCTTCGGTATTACTTTGTGCTGTTCCGCCCAACGTTCCACAGGATGCCAGGGCAAAAACAATAATCAGGGAATAAAGTGTCTGTAGATAAGGCTTCATTTTCAAATATAGTAAAATACTATAATAATTAACAGCGCGATTACGATAC
>CBDUSZ010000267.1:0-4289 GCA_965370015.1 uncultured bacterium
ATGCTCTGCCCGTTCTTTAAGCTTGAATGAACTTGATTCGTCTAAACTATGTTTTCCTTGATAAGTATCCCCACCAAGGAAGTTCTCTATATCAGGCTTAAATAAGACGATATCCCAATCTAGAAGAGAAATATCGGAGTTGAAATCTGAATATCCAATATCATCAGACGGGAGACTAAATCCTATGGTGATTATTTTTTTTCTACTCATAATTAACTGATTTAACGAAAAGCATAACATCTAAGCATTTATACACCGTGCGCAGCATGGTGTATAAATGTCTGTTGGACTATGCCGCCTCGACTGGCACAGTCTATATAAAGGGGATTGTATTTCGGCGGATGCTTTTGTGGCCAGCCAATGACGACTTTGACTGTCTGTTGCCTCGCTGTGCTGATGGGTTTTAGCCATGATACTCACACATTCCCTGCTGGTATTGGGTTATTTTCAATCCAGTTTACGGGATTTCGTGTTTCTTGAACATAGCAACCCATCAAGCCAGGCATGGCCTGTATTCGGTACTTTCGTTTTCAGTTTTCTGTCAGTTCATCTCGTCAACCCGGTTGTGGATGACCCCAGACAGTTGTCGGGGTCAACTTGTGTTTAGGGATTAACTGTCCTTTCCTGCATTTCGGGCAGGGATAGATGACCGCTTCGCAGGTCGTCGTGTTCGTTTGTTCCGGTGCCGGTGTCGACAGGATCTTTCGTATCATTGTGATGGACGACTGCCGGCATCGATTCGCGAGTATGCCGTAATGGCGGATACGCATCAGACCTTTGGGTAAGACATGCAGGAGGAAGCGACGGATAAATTCACCGAGGTGCAGCGCCATAATCCTGTGCTGATCGCTCTGGTAATCTTTGTAGCTAAACCGTACCTGATCCTGGTTGATGTCGATCAGGCGTTGATTACTGATGGCGATCCGGTGCGTATATCGTGCGAGGTAGCCGATGATACTGTCGGTTCGATTCAGGCAATGTTTGCTGTACACCACCCAGTCTTTTTGCATGAGTGTGTTGAGTACCCTATCCACCTCTCCTTTGTGGGTAACGCGATTGAGTTTACCGTCATTGGCTGCACTGCGCAGGGCACTGACCAGGTTGCCACGGTAGTGACGCGATAAGGCTTTTACCGGGAACAGGTAATTGCTTTTTGCCGGGTGCCAGTGGTGGTCGTCTGTCAGCGCACCACCGGGTACCAGACAGTGCAGGTGCACATGCTGACTGAGGCTTTGCCCCCAGGTGTGCAGTACGGCGGTCATGCCCAATTTACCATTCAGACGCTTCCTGTCTGAGCCAAAGGTTTTGAGCGTTTTCCAGACGCTTTTGAATAACAGCGCATAAATGATCTCGGGATGCAGTTGCACCCAGCCATTGAGTTCATGCGGCAGGGTAAACACCAGGTGGTAATAGGTCACCGGCAATGTCGACTGTTGTTGCTTGCCTCGCCATTGTCGGGTGGCGCGTTGCTGGCATTGTGGACAATGGCGATCCCTGCAGCTGTGGTAAAGCGGTACTTCACTGTCGCACTGGTCACACTGATAGGCGATGCCACCGAGCGCCGGGGTATGACAACTCGTCAGATGCTGGCAGACCTTCAGTCGTTGACTGTCGAGTTTGTGACCGCGCCTATAGGCATCCAGGTGTTGGACTAATAGTTGTTGTAGTGTCAGCTCACTCATGATGATCACCGAGCTGTGCGACCAGGTCGCTGAAAGCGACAGCATCTTGCTGGTAGGTCGGTAACCAGTGCACATAGCGCAAAGTACTGTGCAGGTCATTATGGCCAAGCTGCTGTTGTAGTTTGTGGATCGCAATCCCGTTTTCGAGCTGGTGTGTGGCATAGGCGTGGCGTAAGCCATGAATACCACCAACCTTATCGATTCCGGCTTCTGTTTTGGCTTTTTTGAAAGCTCTTTGTATCGAAGTAACACTCAGGTGAATACTCGGTGTATTGCTATTCGGGAAGAGCCACAGGGTCGGCCGATAGCGGCGCCAGTAGTGGCGCAGTTGATCCAGTAAGCCGGTCGAGATCACCACCATCCGGTCTTTGCTACCTTTACCCTGTTCGATGCGCAATAAACCACGCTCACCGTCGATTTGCTGCACTGTCAGCCTGATGAGCTCACTGACGCGAAGACCGCAGCCATAACAGGTTAATAGCATCATGCGGTGCTTGGTATTACCGCAGGCCGCTATTATCCGATGGACTTCTGAGCGGGTCAGCAACTCGGGGATGCGTTGTGCCTTTTTCGGGAATTCAATCGGGATATCAAACTGTGGCCAGTGCAAGACCTGTAAATACAGAAAGCGAATGCCGTTTAAATGTAGCCGGCAACTCGCTCCACACAGCCCTCGCTGTTGCACCAGATAGACAAAATAATTCTGTATCTGACTGGCTTCAAGCCGATCCGGTGGCTCATGAAAATAGCGTGCCAAACCACGCACTGCACCCAGGTAACTCTTATGGGTACGAACTGAAAAACCTCGTTGCCGCATGGCATC
This sequence comes from uncultured bacterium, assembly GCA_965370015.1. Lineage (GTDB taxonomy): Bacteria > Pseudomonadota > Gammaproteobacteria. The sequence goes on from CBDUSZ010000267.1 coordinate 2,506, forward strand.
GATCATTTGTTGACGTAATGGAGTCATCGATCTTCTCCTGAGTTGCGACCGGGATTGGTCTCGCTCAAGTTTGATCGTTTACCCCAAAAAGTTAAGGGGTTAGGGAAGCTACCGCGTAGCGGTTTAGTTCAACAGTTGATTATGTGGCTGGCACGAATAGCGTGTTATGTTGCTGGCACGAATAATGTGTTATGCTGCTATTTATTCTCAATTTGTTCTCATTTGGTAATATCTTTCGCAGGGAGTGTATTTTGTCATGGATGTCTCTAATTCGACTGAAAATTCCCGTGTACAGCAGTTTTGGGACAGTTACTTCGCAACATTGACCCTCTTTCGCGTTCCAGCTGCCACACATGACTGGTATCGAAAGCATATTGAATACTTTATCGATTATTTGTCGGATATTCGCCTGATTGATCGCAAGGCAGAGCATGTCGAGCAATGGCTGTCTGCAGTCGGTAGTAATATTAATTTGTTGGATTGGCAATTTCGACAAAAGGTGGATGCCTTGCGGATTCTGTATTCTCATTTGTTCAGAACTTCGTGGGCATCAGAATTCGATTGGGCCTACTGGTCCAGTGGTGCGACACGCCTTGAAACCTGCCACATTACAACAGCCAGAACCTATGAAATGATTGATAACGCGGTGAATAGACCTGCTAATTATCTTGGCCAGATATTCCCAGATATTTATCGTCGATTTTTGGTGGCAATTCGGATACCCGATTATGCTATGAATACCGAGAAGAGTTATCTCGGCTGGATTAACCGGTTCCTTCGTTTTCATCACAGGCTCCCTCTGGATCAATTATCCGAACCTCAAGTTGCCTCCTTTTTAGAACATTTAGCTTTAGAACGCAAGGTTGCAGGTGCCACTCAATCGTTAGCATTAAATGCTATTGTTTTCTTTTTCGCGCGAGTGCTCGAAATTCCATTAGGTGAAATCGGCTCCTATAAGCGATCCACTCGACCCAAACGAGTCCCGACCGTCCTCAGTCCACTTGAGATCGGCAGGCTGTTTACAAAGCTGTCTGGGTTAAGAAGTTTAATGATTCGATTAATGTATGGCACCGGTATGCGAGTCATCGAATGTGTTCGCTTACGCATACTGGACCTGGATTTTTCCTATAAGCAAATTGTGGTCCGCGCCAGTAAAGGCAATAAAGACCGAGTTGTGCCGATACCAGATAGCCTGGCCTGTTATCTTCAGGAACAGATTCAAGTGGTTACGAAGCAACACGACAATGATCTAGAAACGGGTTTTGGTACTGTTTTTATGCCGACCGCACTAGCACGAAAATACCCGAATGCTGAAAGCGAACTGCGCTGGCAGTATTTATTCCCAGCGAGCCGCCTGGCACAGGATCCCAGGACGGGGACGATGCGAAGACACCATATACACCAATCTGTTATCCAGAAGTCCATCAAAAAAGCGGCCGATAAAGCTGGCATAGTAAAGAGAGTAACCAGTCATACATTACGCCATTCATTCGCGACCCATTTGCTGGAAAACAATTATGATATCCGAACCGTACAGGAACTTCTTGGGCACGCAGATGTATCGACCACTATGATTTACACGCATGTCGTCGGTAGAGGTGGCAAAGGTGTCACAAGCCCGCTTGATATGCTCAACCGCTAACCCCGCGGATTATTAATGCAATACACGGCCTCAGCCTTGTATTCCACTACTGCAACCGCATAGAATAGCCGCCTGATTTTGAATTCTATTTAGGGGAAATCTAATGGGTGAATGTCCTGTCTGTGCGGCGGAAACCGAACTG
>CBDUSZ010000268.1:0-4287 GCA_965370015.1 uncultured bacterium
TGCATACCTGGGAAATTTTTCGGCCCTCCCCGGCCCTGTCCAAATCTTTCCCGATAGTTCACTTTTCCAGCTGTTTCCTGTTGGGCCGAACACCTCTATTTCATAGTCCAATAGTTCTATTATTTTTCCTTCGGGAATCTCAAAGGAGATGTCGGCATAGAGTTTATTTGCAGACGAGTCCCGTTGTTCGGGTTGGTAAAAGGTATTCATACCCACAATTACGCCTTGAATCTCAAACAGCATCACCGAATTTGTTGCAGGCTGTCGCTTGATAGCGCGGACATTTGTTCCACTAATTGCTGAGGGTTGATAATAAGCTGTGACGATTTTTACAGCGCAGGACATCAGCACTAATACAACGAAAAAAGAAACCCCCGTATAAAGAATGACTTGCCTGGTTAAATAATAATGTTTAGCGTCCATACAATTATCTGTCCTGGCATATCATGGTGGTTAATCGCATTTAGTGAACTGGGGGTGGTAAAGTATCCCAAAGCCAGTAATTTGGATATTCGGCACTAATACCACGGACTGTTTCACTTACTTTTACGTCGTTGTCATCTTCAATCCAGATATAAGCTTTGCCATCCTCAATCTTGCTATTTATACGATACGTAATACCTTCTAAAGCGTTAATCTTTACACCCTCTAAACCACTAATTTTATCTTCTGGATTAATAACCCATATCAGATAATGATTAACCTGGCCGAAAACGCGTGATCTTGATTCAGATGAAAAAAGAAACGTAAAGCCTAGTTTCAATGCCTCTCCTACTGTGGGGTCCAGGCCGGCTTCAGGAAAATAAATAATCCTTAAGCCTAAAGTTAATTCACCCGATGGTACGTTGTAGATGGTATCCCACTCAGCTGTATTGATATCTGGATCAAAGCTCTTTTTCCCTGTTGATGTTATCGCGTCATTAAACAAATATATAAACTTGGCTTTGCCTATATGCTCCTGCCGGTTTTTTAAATATGCGCCTTCGCCTTCCGCTAAATTATATGGGTTTATTGACGCACAGCTTGCCAGGTATAAAAAGGCAATAATTAAAGCTATGCTTTTTTTCATTTCGATGCCCCCGTTCAATCATAATCCGTATGGCTGTAACGCTTGTAATTAATATCAGGAAGAAGGTAAGCATCATCCCCAATATGCATTACTCCCGGAACGAGAACAAAACTCTCCACATCTTTCAGCCGCAGATTGAAAACGAGTGTATATTTTGGCCAAACTGATGCTGCATCGACACGTTCCTTTCTGATCGTAACCATTCTTGACACATCCTCTGTGACTATCTTTTTACCTGCTGTTGGCTTCTTGAGGAATCCATAACTCTTTTCTTCCACCAGCAAAATCGGTAATAAGTGGCTTCCTGATTGATTAGCAGTGACCTTGAATTCATTCGGATAAAAAGAGATCACATCTTCCTCGGGCCAGGCGTAGATTTTAATTTCAAGCTGCGCCTCTGCACCAATGGTTTCCGGTTCCTCCAGTATTGGTATTATGGGCAGGAGCGGGCCAGCCGCTAATACATTTTGCGATAACCAGATGGTCGCAAAGTAAATATTAGTGTCACCTATTGTTAAATAAGGATAGCTGCCGGTATTTCTCTGCGGGTGTATTTGAGCAAATTTTCCAGTATGCCCCGGGGTTGAGTAGTCTAAGGAAGGCGTACCTCGGAGAGTCTCGTATCGAGTAACTACAGCACATCCTGTGAGAGCTGAGGCGGTAGCAACTAATACGATTAATGTACCTATTGAATTTATCAAATTCAATTTCCAATACATCACACATACCTATGCTAAATTGGTTTCAAATTAACCTAGGCAGGTCTTGAATATCTTGATTAAGATCAAGACAGGAGGGAATTAATCCCGTTGTGAAAAACTCAGATTGAAGAAACATAAACAAATATCAGTCCAATCACGGCTGGAATAGCCTGCACAAACAGGATTTTCCGGCTGGCAGTCACCGCTCCATAGATACCGGCTATCAAAATACAACTGAGAAAGAATACCTGCACATCGAGACCGTCGGCACCGAGACTCAAGCCCCAGATCAATCCCGCAGCGAGAAATCCGTTATAGAGCCCTTGATTTGCCGCCAAGACGCGGGATGCGTTTGCCGCCTCCTGAGAATGTCCAAATGCCCTGAGGCCTGCAGGCTTATTCCAAAGAAACATTTCCAGCACCAGAATGTAAACATGCAGCAGGGCAATAAGACCAACTATTAAGTTTGCAATCAAGGTCATGACAAAATCTAAAAATTCACCAGGCGTAATATTATATAGCGATATTTTAGTTTAAAAATAAAACAAGCCACCTAGCTCAGAAACCGTTATACTGCGCCGCCCTTTTAGCCATGGATCTCATTTCCATGGTCGAAACAGGAAAAGCTGCTCACCCAGACCCTGAATTTACGGGACTCCATGTTTACCAGGTATTGCACATGACAACCAATCCAGTTACTGCGTTTAACCAACTAGCGCTGAGTAAGCCTGTTCTAAAAGTACTGGATGACGTGGGTTATGAAATTCCTTCCCCGATCCAGGCACAGACCATCCCGCTGATGCTGGAAGGCAAAGATGTCGTCGGTCAGGCACAAACCGGCACGGGCAAAACCGCTGCGTTTGCCTTGCCGATATTGACCAATCTCAATTTAAAGCAAAAAGACCCTCAGGTACTGGTATTGACGCCAACCCGGGAGCTCGCGATTCAGGTCGCGGAGGCCTTTCAAAAATATGCCACTCATATTAAGGGTTTCCATGTATTGCCGATTTACGGCGGGCAGGATTCGCGCACTCAAATTCGAGCCCTCGAGCGTGGCGTTCATGTAGCGGTTGGTACACCCGGGCGAGTTATGGATCTTATTCGACGCCGCCACCTGAAACTGGACAATATCAGCACCCTGGTGCTCGATGAGGCCGATGAAATGCTGCGCATGGGCTTTATCGATGATGTCGAGTGGATACTCGAGCAAATACCGTCAGAGCGACAAATTGCGCTGTTCTCGGCCACCATGCCGCAGCAAATTCGTCGCATAGCCACCCGCCATTTGCGTAATCCTGTCGAAATTACGATCAAACTTAAAACCGCCACCGCAGATACCATTCGGCAGCGCTTCTGGCCCGTCAGTGGCGGGCGGAAACTGGATGCTTTAACCCGTATCCTCGAAGCTGAAGCATTCGAGGCGATGATTATTTTCGTACGTACTAAAACCGCAACTGTAGAGCTTTCGGAAAAACTCGAAGCACGCGGCTATGCCTCGGCACCGATCAATGGTGATATTGCGCAAAACCAGCGCGAACGCACCATTCAAAACCTTAAAAAGGGCAAGCTGGATATCCTGGTTGCCACCGATGTTGCCGCACGTGGCCTCGACGTTGAGCGTATTAGCCACGTTATCAACTACGACATTCCATACGATACCGAAGCCTATATTCATCGCATCGGGCGTACTGGTCGAGCCGGTCGACATGGCGATGCTATCCTGTTCGTCACGCCGCGCGAAAAGCGCATGCTACATGCACTCGAAAAAGCCACCAGGGGCTCGATCGAAATGATGCAGCAACCTTCGACTAAAATGATCAATGACAAACGTATCGCGCGTTTTAAACAACGTATTACCGATACCCTGGCGATCGACGATTCGGGTTTGTTCGCTCAATTGATCGATCAGTATCACCAGGAAAGCAAGGTTCCTGTACTGGAAATCGCATCGGCACTCGCTCGCCTGGCCCAGGGCGACACACCGCTTTTGTTTGAGCTAAAGCCGGTACGCGATAGTGACCCCAGTTGGGGCAAAGAGGACAGACCGCGCGAGAAAGGCCGGTCTGCCAAAAAACCTGACCGCGCTGCGAGAAAAGAAGCACCACCTGAAAAAGGCATGGAGCGTTACCGCATCGAAGTTGGCTATAATCACGAGGTTAAGCCCGGCAACATAGTCGGCGCAATCGCTAATGAAGCAGGCATCGACAGCCAGCATATCGGGCGTATCAATATTCACGACGATTTTAGCCTGGTTGATCTACCCGCAGATATGCCGAGGGAATTATTCAGTAGTTTGAAATATGTCTGGGTGTCGGGACAACAGCTGCAAATTTCGCGTTTGGGTGATGCACGAAAAGGAAATCCTTCAGATCACCGCGACAAGGATAAAAGCGAAGAAACGATTAAAGATAAAGATAAAGATAAAGATAAAGATAAAGATAAAGATAAAGATAAAGGTAAAGGTAAAGGTAAAGGTACAATTCGAGTCAAAGACAAGAAAAAATCGAAAAAGAAAAA
>CBDUSZ010000269.1:0-4281 GCA_965370015.1 uncultured bacterium
CAAAATAATACCCGGATCGGTATCCGTTGTGGTATCGAATGGATCGTCGGCATTAGCAACTGATCTATCCTGAGGAACCCCATTTCTCGAAGTAATTGCGCCCGGCGCGATGATAACTGCGGCAACGCCATTTGCGGATCCGTCGTAAATTACATTACCCGCCTGATCACGAACAGTGATCGTTCCGGTTGCATCACTATTAATTATATTTCCACCCCCCACATTTGTGGCAAATGCATCCGATACTGCATACCACAAGCGCTGGCCGTCAGCATCTCGAATATCGTATAGATTAAGATTTTCCTCGTTCCATGGTAATCTTCCCAATGTTATACAATCGCCGAAGGTGGTATTAGCATCACCGTCATTGTCGATATCCGCACAGGGAAGACGCCCGGGGCCATTACCATTAGTAACCGGAAAATTATATGCAAACTGTAATAATGCCTGCTTGGCTTCTTTTAATACGCGCGTATTATGCTTGAATTTACTGGCTTCAACTTGCTTCAGAATACCTTGGCTATATCCTGCCAACAATAACCCGCCCATACCCATTAATACCACGACAAAAATCAGCAGTGCTAAACCGTTTTGAAGTTTTAGCTTAAGCGGTTTCATGACTAGTTTTGGATGGCGCCCATATAGACTACTTCTACGGTCTCGCCACTGGTTCCGTAATAGATCTTGCCATCAGGCGTGGTAATTCTTACCCTGATATTGTTGTCGGTTAATACCTTGATATGGCTATTGTCTTCGAGCCGCTCACCGTCTTCATAAACCTGATTATTGATCCACACGCTATGGGGCCCACTGTTAGAAATCGTAATACCCGATATGGCGAAGGATTTATTGATTTCTTCCTGCGGCACAACAGGTGCGACGAATGCTGTTTCCACTGCCACAACGCGGGGTTTGACAATCTCTTCGGTTTTGTACCGATTGGCATTAATTATCTGACGTTCCTCGGGGGTGGTAAATAATGTACGAATCTCGACCTCTGCTGCTTTGGCTATACCCAGTGTTGCAACCAGCATCATGGCCAGTAAGGTTATCTTTACTGCCCGCTTATTTCGCATCGATTGTTACCCATCTAATAGTACATCTGGAGGTTAAATTTGTACTCCTGGTATTCAATGTGCTGCTAATTTCTCCGCTTCGGGTTAGCGAACAGCTGTCGACTGTATAAAGATTTTTGATCGATAAACTGAGTCCTTCTAATACCGCAAAAAGATCTTCTTCGTGCAACAGTCCCATGCTTAACACCATCGGCGAACTGTTCAATTCGACTCCACTTTTTACTTTCAACCCAGGTCTTATAAATTTTTCCTGTGGCTGCAGGTTATAGGTCAATGTGGGTAGTTTTAATACTTCATTGGTAGTGACAAGACTTTCGATCCAGCTCAATCTGCGCTCTTCGCCTATCAGTCCGCTTGATTTATAGCCTTCATAAAGATTTCTATATTGATCAAGCAAACCGATGTCGTTGACCATACTGGTATAACTTTTGTGCGTGGTTCGTAGCGTCACGACCGCCTTTTCATACTTTTCCACTTGTACTGTCTCGTACTTATATCCAGCCAGGCTCAGAGCAGCTGCCAGTATGATAGACGACACCAAATAAATTAGCGGCAGCTGTAAATAACGCCAGTCAATCCTATTCATCACGCGTTATCTCTCGTACCACTCGAAACGCGAGTTCAGCAGTGGGTAACTGGTTCTTTTTTCGTATGCTGGCATCGCCTGCCAAACTTTTACTGGACTCTATATTCAACGGTCGTTTGGTTATTTCAACCGAGAAATAATTCCCCGATTCGACCATCGCTTTTTCGAGATCGTCTACCGTGCTCAATGCATAGCGATAATTACCATCAAAAGCTAAAAACTCCCCCTCGACCATGGCAACTTCGAAATAACCTTTTTTGGCGGGTTTTTTCTGGGCGGACTTTTTCTTTTTCTTTTTCTTTTTTCGCTTGGCTTTACCCCAACTCACCTCATCCGCAGCTTCGGCATCGGACATATTAGCTGTAAACCAATTGATTTTCTTTATTCGAATGTCAGAAAATAACGATACATCCTGGCTAATCAGGGCAAACATTTCTTCTGGATTATCTAAAAATTTCTTCTGGATCGTCTCAACGGCCTGCACAATGTGTTGCATGGAAGAAGTAGAAGTCGTCGAATCAATTCGTGAATTACTGAGCTGGTTGAATTTTGATTTGTACTTTTGCTCGATCAGGGCTGTTTCCAGGATAGTACTGTTGTATATCCAGCCTTTGGCCGCACTGGTTGTCGCCACACCTAACCCGGTGAGGACAAAAGCTATACTGGCAGCTTTTAGAATCATGCTGGCAATGTGATGCCTGTAGTATTTTTTTTCTTTTGCCCTGGCATAGTGATTGACGGCTATTTTCCTGCTCGCGTAATAGCAAAGTAACCCGGAGCTAAAATCCTGCTGGTCTGGAACCAGGATTTTTTCTTCTTCTAATATTTGATTTACATCGTAAATGTGAACATCGACAAAGCCCTCTTCAGAACACCTGATGGTGAGCTTATCTACGTGCCGTTTATTGGTGAGTATTTGAATAGATATAGTACCGTCGCGCTCAATCAGGCGCTGGCTATTCAGATAACGCTGTGTACTTTCGATGTCTCGTACGACGTCGGTTGCATAGTCGCCCTGATAAAAACTGGCTATCGGCACTAATCGACTGAGAACCAGTTTACCGTCTATAAAAACTGACTGGCGTAAATTACTCGGTACCTGTTGACTAACGAGAATGGTGGCTCTGTTTTCGCTTTTGAGATGGCCGATAAAATCCTCACACAGCAAAGGGAGGCTGATAATGCCGGAAAGCGGGGTGCGAGTATCATCGATGATATTCAACCAGGGTTCGAGTAAAAGCTGGTTGGTCAAGCCGAGTAATAGTAGTTTTTCTTCCTTCCGAGCCTTTTTCTCAATCGACTGCGAAACGGCATGCCTGAATTTCGAGTTGCGAAAATACTTGAGGTAATTTCGCTTCAATATTGCCTGCCGATCAAAGCCACGTAATAGTGGAACTGTTATCTGGCGAAACTCTTCCTCGATTAAATCGACCAGTAATCGTACCGGTTCGTTATGGAACGAGCGTAAATAAGCATTGAACAGATCCAGGCCCTGCTCGTCGGGCTCGAAATAAACGCTACTTTCGAGTATATGGCCCTGCCACTCCTGCGCGACCATTCTATATCCGGTGAAATAGAGTACTCTTTTCATAACTCTGCCATTAAAAATCAATCGTACTGATGGTGTCGTATATCGGCCCCAGTACCGACAACGCTAACCACATGACAACCAGACCTATCGACGTCATCATCGCCGTCTGTATCACAGGCTCCATTTTATCAATGCTATCGTTGATGTCGCGATCAAAAAAATAACTCACATTACTCAGCGACTTGTCCATTTGTCCACTGGCTTCACCAACACGCAACATTCTTACCACCAGCGGTGGGAATATGCCTATATTTTTAAAGCTCTCACTAATGCTGCCACCCTCGGAAATTTGCTGCCAGGCCCTGTCAATACCGTCTTCTAGTACGCTATTACCAACCACCGACTTACTCATGCTAATAGCGTCAAGCACGGTAATTCCTGATGCGAACATCAACGCAAAATAGCGCGTGAAGCGGGAAATCTTGATTTTTTCGCTGATCGGCCCTAATAACCAGATTTTAAGCAGCATGCCATCCATTTTAAATTTTGCATTACTGCTGGTTTGGTAGAAGTAACTCAGGGTAAAAAAAGTGATGACCGGTATGCCAATGACCAGGTACCAGTAATTAACCAGAAAATTTGAGGTTGCCATCAAGGCACGGGTTTCAAACGGTATATTGCCACCGAGTCCTACGAGGGCCGACATTATATCCGGCACGATAAAAATCATCATAAACATGATAACAGTAAATACCAGGCCACCCATCACTGCTGGATAGGTCATTATTTTTTTCGCCTTGGCGAGTAGTTCATCCTGCCATTTCAGCGTATCGGTAATATCGACCAGTACTTCACCCATCTTGCCACTGCGCTCGCCTACCTTGATTAAACTGACAAAAACATTGTCGAAAATTTTGGGATAAAGTCCGAGCGCCTGCGAAAACGTATTGCCGCCTTCGATGGCTTCGATAACGCCGGTGATGATGTCTCTAAAGGTTGGATTTTCTTCACCATCGCGTAAATCAGCGAGACCATCCAGTATCGGCACGCCTGCACGAGTTAATTGTTCCAGATAAAATGAGAAGTTG
>CBDUSZ010000270.1:0-4273 GCA_965370015.1 uncultured bacterium
ATGAACTGGTGGCCATACTGGGAGGCTGAACATAAAGCCTGTCGCGAGGCAGTGGTTTTGATGGATATGAGTTTCATGTCTAAGTTTCTGCTGCAGGGTCGAGATGCAGGATCGGTACTGGATTACATCTCAGCTAACCGGGTCAATGGCGAGACTGGAGTAATAACCTATACCCAGTGGCTCAATACGGATGCCCTGCTGGAAGCCGACGTTACTGTCATTAAGCTTGAAGAAAACAAGTTTATGGTGGTGGTGACAGACACCATGCATCGTCACGCTGAGACCTGGCTACAGCGTAATATTCCAGCCGATGCCCACGCCTTTGTCACCGATGTAACATCGGGGATTACCCAAATCAATATCCAGGGCCCGAACAGCCGAGACCTGTTGCAGGCTTTGACCTCCGCTGACCTGGACAATAAAGCCTTTCCCTTCCGTGCCGCGCGTGACATCGATATAGGCTTTGCCCGGGTACTATGCGTGCGCATTACCTACATGGGTGAGCTCGGGTATGAACTATACGTCCCTTGTGAGCAGGCTACCCACGTTTACGACCACCTGGTCGCAGAAGGAAAAGCACATGGCCTGGTACATGCGGGATTAAGTGCGCTGGGTAGTTTGCGCCTGGAAAAAGCTTACCGTGATTACGGGCACGACATCGACAATACCGATAACGCCTTTGAAACAGGGCTAGGATTTGCCGTGGCGGTGGATAAGCCCGGCGGATTTATAGGATGCGAGGCCGCCAAAGCCCAGAAGGCAGCAGCACCCTATACTCGACGACTGGTACAGGTGCTGGTGGGTGATCCTGAGCCGATGCTATGGCATGCCGAGGTAATCAGCCGCAATGGAACGCCAGTCGGGTATGTGCGCTCGGGAAGCTACGGCCATACGCTCGGTGGCGCGGTGGGACTGGCCATGATTGAGGGCGAGCAGGAACCAGTTACCACGGATTACCTTGCTACAGGAGCCTGGGAAATCGACATTGCAGGAAAGCTCTATCCCTGTAGCTGTTCGCTGAGTCCCATGTACGATCCGAAAATGCTGCGTATCAAGGCATGAGCACGGTAACTATTCTGATATCTATCCGTTCTATCTTTCATCGTTAATCTACACCCTCTCGGCAATTGCTCCTTAGGGCCTGCCCTGAGCCGTGGAATAGTAACCTGATGAAGTGCCATTTTGATTAATGTCATAGTATTTGCAGCTCAAGTATTTATTAGATAACCTTATTAGTATCGGGAACATCAAGCTCTGAAAGTCCAGACGGTGTTCACCGGACGCTTACATATAAGGAACATCATGAATGCAACCATCCTCACTGAACAGACTTCGCAAATCTATGCCGCAGTAAAAAGTGCGATCATTGCGACGTTAATTAATAGTACTATCCTGGTTTTTGTCCTGTGGTCAGTCATCGAGCATGACATATTGCTGATATGGCTAGCAGCTATAACACTAATCAGTCTGGCACGCAGTATTGACGCATATCAGTTTAATAAAACAACCCCCCACCCTAAAAAGGTACACCTTTGGTCCTGCCGGTTTCTTATAGGAAGTTTACTGGCTTCACTGGCCTGGGGAATATCCTCAATTTGGCTATTCCCAGTAAACGACCTTGCACGCCAGGTGTTTCTTGCCTTTGTTATTGGTGGCATGGCGGCTGGCGCTGTTACCAGCTTGTCATACATGAAATTGCCCATTTATCTTTATTTGTGTTTAACCTTAATACCATTATCGATTCGGTTTTTTTATAGCGAGACAGAACTGGGAATTACTATGTCGGGCATGTTAGCTTTCTATCTTGTCATGATGCTTATTGCCGCGAATCGTACCCACTCCAATATTGAAAAAACTATCTGCCTGCACATTAAGGATGTTGAGCGAGAACAGATTCTGGCGCAAAAAGCCGAGCAATTACAATCAGTGATCAAAGCAGCGCCACTAGTGCTGTGGTCCCACGATAAAAACGGGGTGTTTGAACTTTCCGAAGGCAATGCCCTGAAGGACATGGGACTCAAACCTGGCCAGGTAGTCGGCCAGTCTTTGTTTGAGCTTTATGCTGACTACCCCAAAGTGACTGATGCAGCCAAACGAGTTCTGTCAGGAGAGTCCTTCGTGACCGAAACCGAGGTCGACGGGCGCTTCTTCGAAAGCCACCACACCCCGCGTTTCAGCGAACAAGGCGAAATACTAGGATGCATCGGCGTGGCTGTGGATATCACCAAGCGCAGGCAGGCGGATGAGAAGCTTAGCTATCAGGCCAGTCATGATGAATTGACCGGGCTGATCAACCGGGCCGAGTTTGAACGCCGAGCCGAGCGATTTCTTTCTATTAACCAGCAAGAAAAGGGCGAACATGCTCTGTGTTTTATAGATCTTGATCAGTTCAAGGTCATCAATGATACCTGTGGCCATATCGCGGGGGATGAACTGTTACGCCAGCTTGGCAAGGTTCTGAAAAAAGCGGTAAGACGTGGTGACACCCTGGCACGGCTTGGCGGTGATGAGTTTGGGGTATTGGTAGAACACTGCTCATTGGATCAGTCGCAACGGGTTGCCAGGGAATTACAGAATGCCGTACAGGAATTTCAATTTTCCTGGGAAGGACAGTCCTTCCGGGTTGGAGCGAGCATTGGTCTGGTCGCGATTAACGAAACCACGCCCAATCTCACTGAGTTATTGAAGCAGGCCGATGCGGCCTGTTACATGGCAAAAGATTTGGGGCGTAATCGTATTCATACTTATCACCCGGATGATGCCGAGTTGGCACAACGTCATGGAGAGATGCAATGGGTTGCTCGTATTAACCAGGCATTGGAACAAAACCGCTTTTGTCTTCATGCCCAGGCCATTGTGTCGTTGGCTGGTAGTACCGAACGACATTATGAACTTTTGCTCAGGATGTTGGATGAGAAAGGTGAGATCATCCCTCCGGGTGCCTTTCTACCGGCGGCAGAGCGTTATAATTTGATAGAACAACTGGATGCCTGGGTAATCAAGAACGCCCTCACTTTATTGGCTGCTCATCCTGACTTTGTCAAACAAGTTCATTTTATCACCATTAATCTTTCTGGTCCGTCATTGGCTAGCAGTGCTTTTTTAGCCTCTATTATTTCACAATTGGAGGTATACGGAATCGAGCCAGGCAAGATCTGTTTTGAAGTTACCGAGACCGTTGCTATTTCGAATTTGAGTGCAGCAATCACATTCATCACAACCCTTAGAAAAATAGGCTGTCGTTTTGCTCTGGATGATTTTGGTAGTGGTTTATCTTCATTTGGCTATTTAAAGACCCTGCCAGTGAATTATCTGAAAATCGATGGCATGTTTGTGAGAGGCATAGTCGATGACCCGATTGACCATGCGATGGTGAAATCAATTAATGATATTGGTCATGTGATGGGCATGCAGACCATCGCCGAGTTTGTAGAAAATGATGAGATCAAATCTAAGTTGAAGGAGATCGGGGTTAACTATGCCCAGGGATATGGTATCGAAAGGCCACGACCACTTGATGAGTTACTTAGCTGCTCAAAAACCGATACTAATCATCCAAAAACTAATAAAATTCAATCGTGATCTATCCAGGTAATATCAGGGCGCCAGATCAATAGTAATAGCTCAATGACGGCTTTCGCTGCTAAAAATAATAGCCATATCTCACTGAATTTAAAGGCTTTTTGCAAGCCTCCTAGAGGCCTGGGGACAGGGCCAGATTGTATGGTGGGGAGAGATTACTCGGGCTATCCCGGCCCTCGCCCTACGGGCCGTCCTGCGGACGTTCAAAAATGCTCCTGGAATTTTTGTCGAACCACGAGGGATCTCTGCACCCTCTCTCTCCGCCATAAAAAAAGCCCCTTTATTAGGGGCTTTTGTTATGGCGGAGAGAGAGGGATTCGAACCCTCGATACGCGATTAACGTATACTCCCTTAGCAGGGGAGCGCCTTCAGCCACTCGGCCATCTCTCCAAATTCTATAATCTGTCGCTACTCCCTTAGCAGGGGAGCGCGTTGTGCCGGGGTTATGAAATACATCCTGTATTTCACCCTACGGGCTGTCCTGCGGACATTCAAAATTGTTCCTGACAATTTTGTCCTGCCCTTCACCGTTACTCCGACCATCCTGGTCTCCGCCCTTCGGGTCAGCCTGCGGCTGTTCTAATTTGTTCCTAACAAATTAATCCGGGCCATCTAAATACATCGATCAGTTAAATTAGGCTGTATTCTAATTTATTCCAGACGAACTTGTCAGCCTCGCGGCCTTAAAATT
>CBDUSZ010000271.1:0-4225 GCA_965370015.1 uncultured bacterium
GATGGCGCTGTTTGCAGCACTGACGCTGGTGGGATTCATGGACGAGTTCGGCATGCCAGTATGGCTGGCAATCATTGGCACTATCATGGTGATGATCGCATTGGCCTGGGTTATCGAAAGAGTGATGCTGAGGCACCTGGTGAACCAGGACCCAATAATCCTGTTCATGGCGACCATTGGACTCGCTTACGTGCTGGAAGGCTTTGGCGATATATTATGGGGATCAGATGTCAAACTACTTGATATCGGAATTCCGCAGGGTGCCTCGGACTGGATGCTGGACAACTTCGATATTTACGTCGAAAAACTGGAGGTTTTCGCCGCAATGACTGCAGCCGTAATGGTCGTCTTTCTAGCTATATTTTTCCAGAAAACGCGAGTCGGGCGAGCTTTGCGCGCGGTTGCCGATGATCACCAGGCGGCGCTTTCTGTTGGTATTTCTCTGCATACTATCTGGGTAGTAGTCTGGTCAGTATCGGGGATTGTTGCATTGGTCGCTGGCATCATGTGGGGCTCCAAGTCCGGGGTACAGTTTTCCCTCTCGCTGATCGCCCTGAAAGCCCTGCCGGTTTTAATTCTGGGCGGATTCACCTCGGTACCGGGCGCAATCATAGGCGGCATGATTATCGGCGTCGGCGAAAAAGTTGCCGAGGTGTATCTGGGACCATTTGTCGGCGGGGCTATAGAAAACTGGTTTGCCTATATGCTGGCACTGGGATTCCTGCTGTTTCGAGCGCAGGGATTGTTTGGCGAAAAAATAATAGAACGGGTGTGACCCGAATACCGTATGAAGGCTAACCAATGATTTACCGTGAAACCGGACAATTTAAGCAAAATTACAGCAATGATCAGGCGCTATTCCCCATCGCGCAAGATCGTTATGTTATCTACGCGGTGTTATTTATTACTTTTGCGGTGGTGCCGTTTTTTCTCAATCAGTACTGGCTGAATGCGATTATGTTACCGTTTCTGATCTACGCGCTAGCGGCACTAGGTCTGAATATCCTCACCGGTTACTGCGGCCAACTATCGCTTGGTACCGGTGGATTCATGGCCGTGGGTGCATTTTCGGTGTATAAGCTGATGGTCGCAGTACCCGAACTCGGGTTTATTCCGCTAGTCATAATTTCCGGCTTGATTACCGCCGCGGTTGGCACCCTGTTTGGATTGCCCTCGTTACGAATTAAGGGCTTTTACCTCGCTGTTGCGACACTTGCCGCACAATTTTTTCTGATCTGGTTGTTTAACAAGGTTGGCTGGTTTTTTAACTACAACGCTACCGGCATGATTACCTCACCGCCGATGACCCTGTTCGGCGTGATCATCACCGGGCCGGAAGGCACACCTGCTGCCAAATATTTACTCGTCGCCTCGTTCGTCGCCTTTTTTGCGCTATTGGCGAAAAACCTGGCACGGGGCCGCATCGGTCGTAACTGGATGGCGATCAGGGACATGGATATAGCAGCCGAACTGATCGGTGTGCGCCCGCTAATTGCCAAATTATCGGCATTCGCGGTTTCATCCTTTTATATCGGTATGGCCGGGGCGCTGTATTTCGCCGTTTGGCTCGGCTCGGCAGAGCCCACCGAAGCCTTCGATATTAACCAGTCGTTCCTGGTATTGTTCATGATTATCATCGGTGGGCTGGGCTCGGTGCTGGGCTCATTCTTAGGCGCTGCTTTCATGGTATTGATGCCGATATTGTTAAAAAATATTTTGGTCAATGGCTTCGGCACCAATAGCGCGTTAGCCGCACATATCGAGATCATGACCGTTGGCGCCCTAATTATTATCTTTTTGATTGTCGAACCGCACGGCCTCGCACGCATGTGGCGGATCGCCAAGGAAAAATTGCGCCTATGGCCATTTCCTTATTAGTTTGCTTATGCCTTGAACAGGCAGGCAAGTTGATGGAAACTGTCAGCGGCACATATATCAAAACCTAGTATGTACTTACAACCGGAGGAAACAATGAAAATTAGAAGCTTTACCAAAACCCTAGTGGCCGCATTACTTGCGGTACCACTTTTAAGTGGAGTTGTCAGCGCGTACGAACTGACGCTTCCGACGCTCGACTATCGTACCGGCCCCTATGCGCCCAACGGCATTCCGTTTGCAAACGGCTATAGCGATTATTTGACCATGTTGAACGAGCGTGATGGTGGTATCAACGGTGCAAAAATTAATCTCATCGCCTGCGAAACTGCCTATAACACCAAGCGTGGTGTCGAATGCTACGAAAGCACCAAAGGCGAAGGCGAGTCCGGTGCGCTGGTCTACCAGCCCCTGTCTACCGGTATTACCTACCAGTTGATTCCCAAGTCCTATGTCGATGAAATCCCGATTTTTTCGATGGGTTATGGTCGTACTTCCGCGGCTAACGGCAAGATATTCCCCTGGGTATTCAACTTTCCCGCCACTTACTGGAGCCAGGCAACTGTATTCGTTCAATACATTGCTGAAAAAGAAGGTGGCATGGAAAACCTCAAGGGTAAAAAAATAGCCCTGGTTCACCACAACTCTGCCTATGGCAAAGAGCCGATTCGTACGCTTGAAAGTGCAGCAAAAAAATTCGGTTTCGAGTTACTCATACTGCCCGTTGACCATCCCGGTCAGGAACAAAAAGCTACCTGGTTACAAATTCGTAGACAAAAGCCGGATTGGGTCTTGATGTGGGGCTGGGGTGTAATGAACCAGGTTGCTATTAAGGAAGCCTCGTCTATTCGTTTCCCGATGGATCATTTTATCGGCGTCTGGTGGTCAGGTTCCGAAAACGATGTATTACCAGCCGGTGCGGGTGCTGACGGTTATCTTTCCGGCGCATTTCATCAGCCGGGTGATAACTTCCCTGCGCACGACGATATCAAGAAACACGTCTACGATAAGGGTAAAGGATTTGGTGATCGCGACCGCATCGGTGAAGTGCTCTACAATCGTGGCCTGGTAGCCGCAATGTGGACATCTGAAGCAATTCGTACGGCGATGAAGATACACGGCACCAATGAGGTTACCGGCAAGATGGTACGCGATGGTTTTGAAGCACTCGATGTTGACGAAGCTCGCTTGAAAGAGCTGGGACTACCGAACTTTACCATTCCGGTCAAGATCAGCTGTGAAAATCACGAGGGTCCCGGCCAAGTTGCGTTACAGCAATGGGATGCCAAAGCCAAGAAGTGGAGCCTGGTGAGTGGATTCTACGAGCCACTGCGTGATATCACCGGACCGTTAATTGCAGCAGACTCTGCGCAATACGCGGCTGAAAACAGGATCACAGCTCGCGACTGTAACTAGGCCGGAATAAACCCCTGGTTTAATCTAAATTGAGAGCCAAGATAGCGTGAATGCAATTTTAGAAACAGCCGACAGCAGCAACCCACTGCTGTCGGTTAACAATGTAGAAGTCATTTACGACCACGTAATACTGGTTCTTAAAGGCGTTTCACTGGAAGTACCCGAGAAGGGCATTGTTGCCCTTCTCGGTGCTAACGGTGCGGGCAAATCGACCACACTTAAGGCGATTTCCAATTTATTGCGCGCCGAACGTGGTGATATCACCAAGGGTACGATTGAATATCAGGGTGAGTCCATAAATCAGCTCAGTTCGGCTGAACTGGTCAAACGAGGCGTCATCCAGGTCATGGAGGGACGGCACTGTTTTGAACATTTAACCGTAGAAGAAAACCTGCTCACCGGGGCTTATACGCGTAAAGACGGCAGGGCCGCCATTCAACAGGATTTAGAACTGGTTTACGGTTATTTCCCCAAACTGAAACAACGCAATAAATCCCTTGCCGGCTACACCTCGGGCGGCGAACAACAGATGATAGCGATCGGGCGGGCGCTGATGTCCCGACCAAAAATGATTTTACTCGACGAACCATCGATGGGCCTGGCGCCGCAACTGGTCGAGGAAATATTTGAAATTGTAGAGCGATTAAACACAAAAGAAGGCGTGACCTTCTTACTCGCCGAGCAAAATACGAATATAGCCCTTCGTTACGCCAACTACGGTTACATTCTCGAAAACGGCCGCGTGGTACTCGATGGGAGCGCGAAAGAGTTACGCGAAAATACCGACGTGAAGGAATTTTATCTTGGCATCAGCGAAGGTGAACGGGTTAATTTCCGCGAAGTGAAGCACTACCGCCGCCGCAAACGCTGGCTGGCATGACGCTATAAAAATGCGCTTTTTTCACGATAGCCGCGTCACCGAATTTTTGCTCCT
>CBDUSZ010000272.1:0-4223 GCA_965370015.1 uncultured bacterium
CCTCCCAGGCACCACGGGCTATTGCCTCGTTGCCCGTCATCGGACGTTGGTCACTCTTGCTGCCGGCATCCCGGACAACTTCAGTCTTTGACTGATAATTCACACTCATGAAACTCCTGAAGGCAATATTCGAAGGGTATTGAAACTCTTATTATTCAACGGAATCTAACTGGTTATATCCAGCCTTGCATTGATCTTGATCAAGTTGCCGGACTTTTATCTGGAACATAAACCTGGCTACAAAACGTCACTAAAATCACATTTCAATGGTATTTGAAAATAGTATCCAGTCGATACTCGCGAATTCGGCACCTTCAGGCTTTATATTTTACAGGCTGAAAATTAGGTATCTTGAGGGCTGATAAAATAGCTTAGTTGTTTTTCTTGCCAGTATATAATCTTATATTATCAATATACACGGGTGGGGTAATATTTTCATTGTCTGCGGCATTAAGGCCCTGGAAGTTGACCTGACAACGTAATCCCGCAGGAATTTTATATTTATCATTTTTTAATTTAAGCCGAATACCAAAGGTACCGCTTGCGGCATCTATCACCTGATCCACAATAACAACCTTAGCATTATATTGGCCACCAATGGGCTCCTCTGGAAAAATTTTAGCCAGCATACCTTTCTTAATTTTTCCAAATAGCTGCACAGACGCAATAACCTCGACATTTAACGGATCAATACTCGCAATTTTTAGTATTGGTCGATTTTCTATAGACTCGCCTGGAACCACCGAAACATCGATGACTACGCCGGCAAAGGGGCTGCGGATAGTGCGAATCTCAAGCGATTCTAATGCCCGTTGGAGTTCCAGTTCTGCAATAACTTTACTTTCAAGAAACTCACCTAATTCCAATTCTGCAAGAAGAGCTTCGGTTTCTGCTTCATCAACCACCTGTTCCGAAATAAGTTTTTTCCTATAAAGCTCTCTATTGCGTTCAAATCGTCGTTTGCTGAACTCCAATCGCGCAGTCTTTGCCTTGATTGCCTGGTTGCGCCCCGCCCGGGCACGTGCGAGTTCCACCGTTGCCTTTTCGATACCGGATTTCAATGTCGCCAGAATTTGCCCTTTTTTGACGAAATCGCCGCGCTTTACTTTCAATATATCCATCACGCCTGTAACGGCACTGCTAACCTCAACCAGCTGATTGGGTTCGATAACACAATCGCTGCTGACGATTTCCTGATCGGGACTATCCGTGACGCTCGCTGCAAAAGAATGAGTAGTAACCAGCATCAAAGCTGCTGTCAGTAGAAAACGAAATTGAATCCAGAGCATAGAGCAATTATTCCTGTAAACCGGAAAACGCCAGCACGTTTTCGAGATAGTCTTCGCTACGCAACACATGGCCGCGTGCAATAGCATGCTTTTTTTGAGCTGACTTTTGGGCGGAATAAGTCAGTAATTGGGCAAATGGCTTTGCAAACCAGGGAGCTAATTTCCATAGTGTAAGCACAAATTGCCGACTGATTTCAGAGGCGTAACGAGTGATCAGCTCGTCTTCCAGGGAGGTAATGGCTTCATAACTGCCGGGGTCACCCTGACGGCCACAACGCCCAAATAACTGTCTGTCTATACGCCCGGCTTCGTGCCGTTCGGTGGCGATAACGTGCAAACCACCAAGTGTCAGCACCTCCTTATCAAGTCGAATATCGGTGCCTCTCCCTGCCATGTTGGTAGCAACGGTTACCTGGCCTTTTTGACCGGCCGCGATAATGATATCGGCCTCATCGGCATCCTGACGTGCATTTAATACCCGATTGTCAATTCCTGCGTCATCGAGTAAGTTACCAAGATGTTCGGATGCAGCAACAGAACGGGTGCCAACCAGTACAGGTTGGCCACTGGCATGAAGTTGCTTGACCCTGGCGACGATCATGGACCACTTTTCATCCTCTGTACGCAATAAGCTGGAACGCAAACCATGCCGCCGCACAGGTTTGTGGGGGGCAATTCGGACCACGCGTAAGCGATAGACAGATTTTAACTCAGCGGTTAGTTCCCTGGCTGTTCCAGTCATGCCACCAAGCTTCAAATAACGGCGAAAGAAACGCTGATAGCTTATACGGCCCAGGGTTTCCTGTTCGCCGGTAATATCACAGCCCTCTTTTACTTCGATCATCTGGTGCAAACCGTGTTCCCAGGAACGATCTGCCATCACGCGTCCGGTAAATTCATCGACTATTTCGACTTTACCATCGCGTACCAGATAATGCTGGTCGCGCTGAAACAGGTTCTCGGCTCTCAGGGCCTGTACCACGAGATCTTCGCGATAACGAGTATTGCGCCACAGGCCGGAGAAAGCCTCGCAGAGTTGCTTCAGGCGATGCGATCCTGTCTCGGTTAATTCGATGTTACGCTCGCGCGGGTCGACCAGATAATCGGCATCAACTCCTAGTTCTCTGGCAAACTCAAGCGCCTCTCCAAAAACTTCCTGTTTGTGCCCGGTATCACCGGGCCGCGAAATAATAAGCGGGGTAACCGCTTCGTCAACGAGCACGCTGTCGGCCTCGTCGACAATAGCAAAGCACAACCCTCGTAGAAGTAACCTTTCGCGTAACTGGTCTTCGCCACTCATTTCGGCAAGTTTCAGCGCGAGCTGGCTTGAGTAACTTTTGAGTACCAGGCGATCACGTAGATGATCAAAGGCCACTTGTTTGTTGGTGCAATAAGTGACATCGCATTTGTATGCAGCACGACGGGCATCTGCATCCATTTCAGCCACTACGCTACCTACCGTTAGGCCCATAGCTTCATAGATAGGTGCCATCCATTGAGCATCACGTGCCACCAGGTAATCATTAACTGTAATAATGTGTACTGGAATACCCGCCAGGGCAGCAGTACATGCCGGTAGCGTGGCCATAAGAGTCTTTCCTTCACCCGTTTCCATTTCTGCAACCATACCATTAAGAATGGCCCAGCCTCCGAGTAACTGGGTATTGTAATGAAACATGTTGAGTTGTCTTTTGGCGATTTCTCGTACCAGGGCGAAGCTGGTGGCAACAAGATCTCGCTCAAAACCATTTTGACGCAAGTGATATCTCAAATCATTTGCCCGACTCATAAGTTCAGCATCCGACGCTTCAGCCATCAGCCGGGCCTGACGTTCCACTGCAGGCAGGATAGCCTTCAGATGCGTGGTGCTAGCATTAATAAACTCAGACGGACCTCTAAACAATGCCTCCCCAATTCGTTCCAGCCATCCTGGTTTTTCATTCTCTCGCTGAGGATATACACCGAGTGCGATACGTCGTTGAATGGCAATGTCAGACATTGAATGTCCTGAGAAAAACCTGCCGTAATCGACGATACCACTGCGCGGCAATTGCTTCGCTACCGTGATCGATGCGAACAAAAACCCGTGTGCCAATAGGTGACCCTACAACTGCGGTTGGCAGTTCCAGTTCATATTCAAATACTGTTTCCAGAGTACGCGTACCCTCTTCATCCCTCGGATCGACTGCCAATCGTCCACCACCGAAGGTGCCCAATGCTGCGCTGGGTAGTTGATTCGTGCCACCCGGCACCTGGCGGATAATAATTGCGGGGAATACTTCATTGATGCGATCTGCTAAACGAACTTCGATAGACTCAATATTGGTTCTTAGCAAACCGACATCATCCTGTGGCACAACCATACGCACAGATTTCGCCTGAGGGGTAATGATATAACCTATTAAGTCGCCCTTATTAACGAAATGACCAGGGAGATCCCTCGATCGAGGCACGTTGAATCGCCCGGATAATGGACTACGAATATCGAATTCTGCGATCTGCTCTTCGAGATTAGCCAGATCTGCACCTATGACTCGAAGCTCCTCTTTCGTGATACGCGCGGCGACCCGGTCATCGCGCCTTTGCGAGGCATATAATGCGGTTAATTCGGCTAATCTCGCCTTTAGCTTGCGGGACTGTGTGTGTAGGAGTGGGTCCTCACATCGAACCAGTACCTGGTTTATCACCACTTCAGATTCAGGTTCGCTCACAAAACTCGTGACAAAACAATCCGCGCCCGACCGGATAATGGCCTTTTCTGGGAGCCAGACAACGCCTTCAGCACGGGTCCACAACGGAGCTGGCAATAAAGTTAAAATAACGACAATAATACCTATGCTACCCGCTGCCACACTGACCGCTCGGCCGCGCTGCTTTTCCAACGCAGCACCACTCAGCACAAGTTTGATCATCTTCAAGGCCGGTAAAACCAGC
>CBDUSZ010000273.1:0-4203 GCA_965370015.1 uncultured bacterium
TCCCGGTCGTTGGTCACAAAAACGTCGGACCATTCGTTTTCTTCGACCATTTCGGGCCGTTGGACTTTGCCCCTGGCGAAGGCATGGATATTCCCCCGCATCCACATATTGGTCTTTCTACGGTAACCTATTTATTTGAGGGAGAAATTCTGCATCGTGACAGCCTGGGAATCCTACAGGCGATCAAACCCGGTGAAATCAACTTGATGGTGTCCGGAAAAGGTATTGTCCACTCCGAACGAACTGCACCCGATATACGCGAAGACGGCCAAATGTTACACGGATTGCAGCTCTGGCTAGCGCTACCTCGGGAAGACGAAGATTGCGAACCTGCATTTTATCACTACGATGCCGTTGAGATTCCTTCGTTATGTGCAAACGGATGCCAGCTAAAAGTACTAATCGGCGAAGCTTATGGCCTGCGCTCGCCGGTTTTCACGCATTGCCCGACACTTTATTTCGAATGCCGGCTGGAAGCGGGTGTGAACCTGGAATTGCCCGCGGACATCGAAGAAATGGGGGTTTTTGTGATCTCCGGGCAAGTCAAATCCGGTGGCGATACCATTCATCAACATCAACTCGCGATACTGGATACCAGCCGACTCGAATCACTAAGCGCATCCACGCGATCGCATTTTGTTGTTATCGGCGGAGAACCGCAGGGTAAACGTCATATTTACTGGAATTTCGTCTCGACTTCAGGCGAGAAAATCGAGCAGGCAAAACAGGATTGGCGTCTGGGTAATTTTCCCCCGGTGCCCGGCGAGACCGAGTTTATTCCCTTACCCAATTCATAACAGCATCTACAACAGTGCGGTAGGCTAGCGAGGGAACTGTATCCCGAATTTGATTATATTTAGAGACAGTGTCTGATCGATGCTTCAAGTATATCCAGACCCTCGTCAATCAGTTCGAATGGCGCTGTTAGAGGCACCAGCACGCGGATAACATTGCGTGCCGGGCCTGCCGCAATCAGGATTAACCCCTTCGTCAGCGCGTGGGCCATGATGGCAGCAGCCAGGTCGCCATCTGGCTCCCGGCTGGCGCGATGCTTGACAATTTCTATCGCGTTCATCGCACCCAGACCACGCGCGTCGCCGACGCAGGGTAGCCCGGCACTGCTCGCAAAAGTGCTGAATCGCGCACCGATTCGGCCACCGATTTCCATGCCGCGATCGAGCAGGCCTTCCGCCTCAATCACATCGAGTACCGCCAGCGCTGCGGCACAGGCTAGCGGATTGCCACCGAAGGTACCGCCAAGCCCACCAGGCGGTACTGAATCGACGATATGCGCACGCCCGACCACGCCTGAAAGTGGCAGGCCACCACCGATGCTCTTGCCAATACAGGTCAAGTCTGGGGCAACATCAAAGTGTTCACAGGCAAACATCTTGCCGCTGCGACCACAGCCTGTCTGGATTTCGTCTGCGATCAGAACGATATTGTACTTATCGCAAAAATCTCGCAGCCATTGCAGGAAATCACCGTCGATGACGTTATAACCGCCCTCCCCCTGCACCGGTTCGAAAATTAGCGCACCGATGGAATCGGCGTCAGCATCGGTTCTGAGCAACATTTCGATCGCATCAATCGCCTGCTGCCGACTCACTCCATGATAGTCATCGGGAAACGGTACGCGGTAAATTTCAGTCGGAAAAGGTCGAAAGCCCTCCTTGAACGGCACCATTCGCGAACTCAGGCCCATGCCCATGTATGAGCGTCCGTGGTATCCGTTGGTAAACGTAATGATCGCGGGCTTACGCGTGTAATAGCGTGCAATTTTGATCGCGTTTTCGACTGCTTCTCCACCGGCGGAAAAGAACAGGCTCTTCTTTTCAAAATCACCTGGCGCCAGTGCGTTAAAACGCTCAGCTAGCGCTATATAACTTTCATAGGGGATGATCTGGAAACAGGTATGGGTCAATTGCTGGAGTGCATCTTCGATGGCAGCGACAACTTTTGGGTGGCGATGACCGATGTTTTGACAACCGATTCCACCGCAGAAATCGATATATCGATTACCCTCGACATCCCAGACTTCGCAATTGTCTGCTCGCTGTGCGGTGAACGTGGATGTATAGGCAATCGCGCGCGCTACAGCCTTCGCCCGACGCTGGTCAAAATCATTATTGCTACTCGTCATAGATCCCCCAAAAAATTTAACCTGGATACCTCTGTGACAGTGTTATATCACGTCTGTGTTGCCGCCAGTTTTAGTTTCCGCAGTTGCCGGCGCGAGAGGCCACTATTAATCTTTATTTTCTGGCTCGAAATTTTCTCGGGCAATTTAACTATTCTGCCAAGATTAGGAAAAGTGTCGGATTCGTGGGGAATCGCGATGGACTTTATGAAATGTTGCTGGAACGCCGGTTCGACCGCGGTTTCCACCTTCTCGATCTGTTTCACCAGGGCCTCAATCTCGGTACGCGCCTTTCTGTTGAGCAGGGCAATCCTTGCGCCGGTGCCTGCAGCATTACCGGCGGCGCTAACCTTGTCTATCGGGCAATCGGGAAACATACCCAACAGCATCGCGTATTTCGGATCGATATGACTGCCAAAGGCCCCGGCCAGTGATACACGATCCACCTTGTCGATTCCGAGCTTGTCCATCAGCAGCCGAATGCCTGCATAGAGCGCGCCTTTGGCAAGCTGTATTGCGCGTACGTCGCTTTGGATTATCTTGATTTCGGGTTCACCGGCCCGAATCAAATACGAGAAGGTTGAGCCATCGGCTTCGATGCGCTCACAGTGTTCGGCCAGCCCACCATCGATGACACCGGTGCTCGACAGGATACCGGCCAGGTACATTTCGCCTATCGCTTCGATGATGCCGGAACCGCAAATGCCGGTGACACCGGTCGAGATAATCGCCTCGTCGAAGCCGCTTTCGTCCGACCACAGATCACAGCCGATTACCTTGTACGTCGGTGCCAGCGTGTCTGGATTTATGCGTAAGCGTTCGATAGCCCCCGGCGCCGCGCGCTGGCCGCTGGAAATTTCAGCCCCTTCAAATGCCGGCCCGGTTGGCGAGGAGGCAGCGAGCAACTTGTCCCGATTACCGAGAATAATTTCAGCATTGGTACCCACATCGACGATCAACCTGATTTCTTCCGACAAATGAGGGCTTTCGGATAAAACCACTGCAGCGGCATCGGCGCCCACATGACCGGCGATACAGGGCAGATAATAAGCCCTTGATCCCAGACAGATTTCCAGACCGAGATCATCCTCGGCATACACCTTGACTGCCGCATTGGTCACCAGTGCAAAGGGGGCAACGCCCAGCTCAGAGGGATCCAGACCCAGTGAAAGATGATGCATGATGGGATTGCCAACGAATACCACTTCGACAATATCCTGTTTTTCGATGCCTGCCTCGACACTGGTTTCTGCGATCAAATTATTCAGGCAATCGCGCAGGACTTCTGCCATTTCCGACACGCTTTCGGGCCGCGCCATGACGTAGGACACGCGACTCATCAAATCTTCGCCGAAGCGAATTTGCGGGTTCATCGCACCCGCAACAGAGAGTACGTCTCCAGAGATCAAATCGACTAACTGACAGGAAACCGTGGTGGTGCCAACGTCGATCGCCAGGCCGTATAGCTGGGCTTTTACACCCGGCCACAGGCCGACAATTTCATCATATCGACCCAGTGAATGGCGCACTGCCACCGTCACCTTCCAGTCGCTTTGCCGTAGCACGTTCTGCAGGTTGCGCAGCACGTACAAATCGACATCATGAAATTCGACGTCCCATTCGCGCTTTAGCGCCTCCTGCAAACGCTGAAAATCACCGGATGGGTGAGAGATATCCGGCCTCGCCACTTCCACATAGTAGGGTTTGACTACGGGATTGATTTCAATGTTGCGCGCTTCAGCGCGTTTACGCACTATCTGCCGGTGTACCTGGCTTTCCGCGGGCACATCGATGACTACATCCATTTGTAATCTGGCATTGCAACTCAGGCGTCGACCCGAGATCAGGCCTTTCCATGCAGCATATTTTTTCTCTGCTTCGGTTACATCCGTCAGGCATTGCTGTGAGCTGGTGATCCCGTGTTTGGCGAATTCCCCCTCGGCCACGTGCACCTGACATCGGCCACACAGGCCTCGTCCACCGCACACTGAATCGAGATCAACCCCCAATCGGCGAGCGCATTCCAGTACCGGCGTGCCGATTTCGAAGCGGCCGCGCCGACC
>CBDUSZ010000274.1:0-4202 GCA_965370015.1 uncultured bacterium
GAAGGTGTGGTTACAGAGCGTTGGAAATTATCTGGCTGCAATAACGAATCCATCGGTATTCTGGGTGCAGTATACCTATTAATATGAACCGGCCATAAATCACCATACTGGAAATAAGTAAACTGTCCCTAGATTTGGCGACACGCGTGATCGTCGGCGCGGTGCAAGCTGCCCTACAATTTAAATCGTCGAACGACAGCATCCGGCTAGGTGGTCAGATCTAGGATATGGTTTTCGGTATAATTGAACCAGGCCGAACATCTGGTTTCCCTAATAGATTATCGAATATACTCGGGATACATGGTACTGGATAGTTTGCCTTTATTCGGGTTTATTGGCGGTGGCTATTTCAAAATATAGCTTTTTACTTTCAATACTTTAATCACTGCGAATATAATACTTTGTCATAATCAGGGAGGTGGGCGATGAACAGAAACATTATCTTATGCGCAGATGGAACGGGGAATAAAGGCGGTTACACCCCGGATAGTAACGTCTTCAAAACCTATAACGCGGTCGATATAAAAGCCAATCAAAACAGCCAAATCACCTTTTACGATAATGGTGTGGGAACCTCTGCTAATAAGTTCCTGAAAGGCCTGTCCGGAGCCCTGGGTTTTGGTTTTCAGCACAATGTGCGCGAACTGTATACTTTTCTGAGCAAGAATTACCAGGGCGCAAGAAACGGATACGACAATGATAAAGTCTATATTTTTGGCTTTAGTCGCGGCGCGGCGACGATTCGAGCCTTTAATGGTTTTGTGCACGACTGCGGACTGATTGACCCTGACAGCTACGATAATGAGGAGGGATTAAGGTCCGAAGTTAAAACACTGATGAAGACCTATCTGCGGGCGCGTTATTTCAAGGATGCAGAGCTGCTTAAAAAACTCGCTTCCGGTAACCCGGTTAAAGGTTGCCCAAGTCAACGAATAAAAATCAATATCGAGTTTATTGGAGCCTGGGATACTGTAGCGGCGTTGGGTATGCCGAAGAGGACTGACGAAACCGGATTTGCATCACGCCTGGTTAATTGGCTCTTTAATCGTATTGACGATGTGTTTAATTTTTTTATCCACCATCGCGCCTATAATTTCGGTCTTACCCCGAATGTCCACCGAGCCTGTCATGCGCTATCTATCGACGATGCACGCACCTCGTTCTGGCCACGGATATGGAATGAGACTGACGAGGCCCTTGCAGCTGTCAAGGTCGATCAGGTGTGGTTCGCCGGGGTGCATTCTGATGTGGGCGGTGGTTATCCACGCCAGGATATGTCTAATGTCCCTCTGTTGTGGATTCTCGAACAGGCAGTTGCGTGTGGTTTGCGATTAAACGAACGCGCGTTACAGACGATACGTGACCGCGCCAATGTCCACGACAAAATTCATGATTCACGGGATGGTTTTGGAATGTTCTATCGCTATCATCCCCGTGACATTGAACACCTGTGTCAGGATGAAGATACCCGGCAGTTCAAATCCCTGTTTATGGGTGAAGACAAAGCCGGGCAGCAGCTTATCAGGTCGATTAAGATTCACGAGTCGGTGCTGAGCCGTTTGTATCATCGCACGGCCGGTTATGCCCCTGTGTATTTGCCGCCTAAATTCGATGTGATCGATAACGATGGCATCATAAAGGCCTCTTTTGATGCGGATAATCATCCTGATTGGGAACCACATAGAGCCTTTATGAAGAAAACGATAAAGGCGCTAAAGGAGCTCTATGTATATCAGATGGCTATCACTCTGTTTGTGGTTGGCTGTGTAATTTATGCCTGGAACTGCGAGGTTGTTTACCAGGCGCGAAGCGGTTTTTGGGGCGAGTTGGCAAATATTGCTCAGTACCTCCTTCCGGACATGTTCAATAACGCCATTGAGCTGTGGGTGAACCAACAACCACGTCGGGTTCTGCCGGTATTAGGAATTGTTGTCCTGTGGTGGTTGGCACGGCGATTGTTCCGGGGCAGTTTGCGAGCTAATGCTATAGAGTTACGCAAGGCTGTTGTTGCGGCTATAGCACCGGCTGAAAGCGATTCGGTCGTACCGAGTTCGGCCCGGGCAAAGTACGCGTTAGCCCTGGCGGCCGAATTGGTATTCGCAGGTGCGGTAATCTTAGTGTTGTGGGGATATTTTTCCGGGGTGCTTTAATCAATCCAGTTTTTGCGACACTGGAAGTCAAGGATATCAATCCTGAAGTTTATGCAGAGCGAATGGCAATTCACGAAGAAAATACTAAAGAGGAATGTAAGTGGTGGTTGAAAGAAGTTAGAAAAAACTACAATCAGGCCTTTAATGCCTATTCAATAAAACGCCTGAAATTTTGTGGATACGACACCAGTAAATTAAAGAAAAAAGAAGAATAACCAATTTTAGAAGCCAATTAGACTGGCGATTTCAAATAACAAAACAGGGAGAAATTAAATGAAGAAAATGGCATTAGGGATAGTTGTAGCAATAGTGCTAACTGGGTGTTCAACAACCAAAAGGACCGGCAGCACGGTGGCTAATGATCAATTACAAAAAGATACAATGAAAATACTGTCACCCTATGCCCAGGCGAAGTTGGGGTGCAATACCATTGCATCGATTCACTCTAGCCGAGTGTCAGTATCTTCCGAAGGTGTGGTTACAGAGCGTTGGAAATTATCTGGCTGCAATAACGAATCCATCGTGCAGATAAACTTCACTCCCGCTGCTTCGGGTGGAGTGAGTATTAATGTAACACCAGAGTAATATACTTTTTGGATAACTAAATGCAATTCACAGGTCGCTAGGAATCAAATATATATCACAGGAGATAGTCGAAATGGAAAAACTACAAATCATATTTACAGTCAATTACGGGGCATCAAAATATCGCAAGCTACAGAGTTTAATTTTCTGCCTTGTGATACTTTTTTTATCTGGTTGTGTCACCCAATCCAAGAAAAGTATTTCCCCGGTAATAGAGGAGTCTGCCAAAATATTTCAAAACGGTAATTTTGCAGTTTACGAAATACCCTCACACGGTGCGATAGGAGACAGCTTGTCGATTAGTGCGAAGGGTGGTCAATACGCCGGAAATCTGTCTGCCGCATTTGCAGCACTGTCAAAATCAGATAACGGGAACATAGTCGTTTATAGCGCAAATCCCGATTTATCCTATACGGTGATCAATGGCGCAATTGCCGACAAGCAATTTCCGACCGTCTGGCTAGTTTATGCTGGAAGTAGCAGTAATTCTAAGTTGCTCTCGCCATTAGCGAAACAAAGTAGTATGAAATATTCGTTTATCGATATTGTGGATAGGGAGCCTGAGTAATTTTTATTGACCGCGAATATCTATATGGTTAAAAGTTTGACCTGATGTGCTTGGGGGTATTCGAACTAGTTCGAATACCCCCATCGTATTTGAGAAACTATAAGGCTGCGATTACAGGGTCAGAACTAAAAATAGCTAACATAACCCACGTTAATAGCATCAACTTCTACACCAGAACTATCATTGTAAATTATGTAATCCACCGTTATCGAAAAGGTGCTGAGGGTTTTTTCGTATCCAAACCCAATTCCAGTGTCATTGTCGTCAATTGATGCAGACAAGCCTCCGAAGCTGCCCGTTAATTCGACATTCGTCGGACCAATCATCGCATATAATTTGGCATCGTTTCCAATGGGTATGCTGCCTTTCAGGTAGAAGAATGTGGTAGTTACATCAAAATCTATACCTGAAACATCATCTTCAATCAGGGAAAAGCCACCTTCAAACCCGATGCCGATATTTGCGTTAAAATCGTAGCCCAGTCGTCCAAATACCTGGATCGGTTTAATCGAATCGAAACCATCGTCAAATGTTAGTAAAGACCCGCCTAACGTCCAGTAAGCCCGTGGACCCTCCTGTGCTGTAACTGAAAAAGAGAGAGATCAGAATAAAATTCCCGCAATTAATTTTTTCATGTTATTAAAACTCCATTTTGATAATAGGTTGGCTGTTATAGTTACATCATTTTACATTGATCGTTTTAAACGCTCACTATCGCCATGTGGCAACGTTATAAGAATACTCTAACTAGCCTGATAAACAATGCCCTGGATAAACCCCTGGTAGCAAGAAATCCTGGCTCCGCGAGGCTAAGTCTATATGCCGATTATTGAAAGAAGTGAATCTCCGCGGGTTTATAGGCATCACCTTTTGGTCCAATATTAACACCGACCAAAATG
>CBDUSZ010000275.1:0-4184 GCA_965370015.1 uncultured bacterium
GCGGAACTGGCGGAACTGGCGGAACTGGCGGAACTGGCGGAACTGGCGGAACTGGCGGAACTGGTGACGGCGGTGGCGGTGGTGGAGCTGGAACTGGTGGCAGCGCGGGTACTGCTGGAACTGCTGGAACTGTTGGAACTGCTGGAACCGCCGGAACTAATGGAACGACAGGTACTGGTGGCACTTAGTTAGAGCCGTGGGTAGCATTAGCGGATCCACGATAAATAGGTACTATTGAAAATGAGGCACCTCTGCTATTTTATACAGCAGCAGAGGTGCCTCTGCATGAGCGCGTCAACCTCAATAAATCTAGCCGGGGGAGTTTGTCGTAATAATCGGCGCCAGTTTTCAGTTGATCACAGTGTCTCGAAAAAACCGGTCACCCGACGTGAAACTCGAGACCTGCTTCTATACCCAGTGGTGCCAGTACCACCCACTTGTTCAGGTTAAGGCAATACTGGATTTCAGCAAACAAAAATAAGTAATTTGGTGTGAGCCAGGTAAAAATACTAAAACGAGTTACCATTTAATAATCTAACCCCAGGTTTTATTTTGACGCGTTATGATAGATAAAAATAATTACTCCTTTGAATTTTCTTATTTTAATGCTCCGAGAGTAAATATTACCTGTGAATCGAATACAAAAGTTAACGTAGAATTTTTCGAGGGCAATGGTGACTTAATTTATAAATCGGTATTAACCGATAATATGTTTGCATCAATTAACAGGGAATATCACTCTGATTTTTATGTAAAAATATATGACGATTTTGAAGAAAATATTGTTCGGCCCGGGTTTACCGACGAAAGAGTTTATATTCATTTAGATTCTTCCGATATGGGCGACACGATAGCGTGGCTTCCACCAGTGGAAGAGTTTAGAAAAAAACACAACTGTCATCTCATTTGTTCAACCTTCAATAACCAATTCTTTGTCAGCCAATACCCCGATATAGAATTTGTCGAGCCAGGTACCGAGGTTCCAAATTTATATAAAATGTTTACGCTTGGTTGGTTTTATAACGAAAATGGAGAAATTGACTATAGCAAAAACCCGACTAATTTCAGAGATCAGCATTTACAGAAAACCGCGAGCGATATACTGGGATTAGAATTCAAAGAAATCAGGCCCAAAATAGATTTTGAACCGCTACCAAGACCGCTATCTAAAAAATATTACTGCATTGCCAATCATTCAACGGCTCAAGCAAAATATTGGAACAATCCTGATGGATGGCAAGATGTTGTTGACCATTTAAAATCTAAAGATTACGAAGTAATCATTTTATCCAAAGAGAATGATGGCTACATGGAAAATCGAGACCCAAAAGGGGCGATCAAACTCGAAGATAAAACCCTTGCAGAAATTTCTAATTACCTACATCACGCGGAAGGTTTTATTGGATTAGGAAGCGGATTGTCCTGGTTGGCCTGGGCACTCAATACAAAAGTGATATTAATTAGCGGGTTTTCAAAACCGAATTGTGAAATGACTGATTGCATAAGAATTTTTGCTCCAGATATCGATAATATCTGCAATGGTTGTTTCAATGATTTTAAATTTGATGCTGGAGATTGGAATTGGTGCGTTAAACATAAAGGAACGGACAGGCAATTTGAATGTACAAAATCGATTAGTTCCGAAATGGTTATCAATGCAATCATGAAACTTTAATTCGTTTCGGCATTCAACTCGAGGTCGACCCGGTCGACTCCAACTTCAATAATCCAGAATTCCCACCGCTTATTTGGCATCGGGTATTCAGAAAATACCGGAAAAGCTTCAAAAACCAGCCAAATTTGCACTTATTTTACTGCCAACATCAACATCTATGCTATAG
Source organism: uncultured bacterium (assembly GCA_965370015.1). Lineage (GTDB taxonomy): Bacteria > Pseudomonadota > Gammaproteobacteria. The sequence continues at coordinate 1,842 of CBDUSZ010000275.1, forward strand.
CCCCCTGCTACCACTATCAGGTTTCAGCTCAATGGCAAGAACTCAGCACTATAACGTTTATATCGCTTCGGTTTCGTCATCAGACACCTCCCAGCGCTCTTCGCGCCTATTCCAGGTGTCCACCAATTCAGAGCAAGATCAAGGTGCCGAACCCGGAAGTATTGGCCCTGGATTGTAACGACCGCTATGGAGAAAATTGGTTAAATCGTAAAAGCACCCATTCTCGATTCAATCAGGTTAGCCTCAAGCGTGCCCAAAGGGGACACCTTCGTCACATCGCCCAGCGTTCGGCGCACTCAGACAGCATCAGAAGAAGCCCTAGCACTGTAAAGGCGGCACCGACTACCGCCAGACGGGCAACCAGGCCAGAATAGGCGATGCGAGCGAGGAGTGGGTTTTCCAGCCGATCCATCAGCCAAAAAAGGCCGAGGATCACTAACAGCAGGACTCCTCCAGCCAGGAATAAATACATCGCGAGCCTCACCGATTTTCCAGAGCATTCTGCATCTTTTCATCAATATGTGAATAGGGAAGTATGAGTAGTTTCATATGATGACTTAGTCTTAATTGTTATAGCACAAGTGCCACAGGGGTCGTGTCGGATCTTCGTTTACGAACTCGTAATAAGGAGGTTTATCAAGTGCGGGTTGTGCTTGAGCTACGATGTCAAAATCGATTCTTTTGTCCACTCGAATGGTTCGCGTTAGAAACGGCCACTGGACATCGGTCAAGCCATGAGTACGAAGAGTCACAGCCGTCAATGGCTGGCTGTCGTCACCTTCCAGGGAACATTTAACATCCATTAGTGCAGCAATTTTAACTGGCTCGAGATAGAAACGAGCCGAATTTCCAGAAGACACCTGGTGGGGATGCGAATCCTCGTTCTGGATGAAAGCACGCGGCATTTCCGCAGCTTGGATAGCTGTTGTAAGTATGAGAAAGTTAATTCCGAAAATGCATGATAGCCACAGGCGCATCAGATCCTCTTTGCAGGCTAGCCGCAATTAGCGCAGTGCTCCAATTGTATACTGAGTCAATACAAGGACCAAATGCAAAAGCACTAACGTCTATAGTGTGCCGAAACTTGCCTATTTATTCTTTTACATGAAGGTCAGCTAACCGGAAGCCGCCGCTCAGAGTTCATGGGTCATAGGCTGGAGTCGACCCGAAGCGGAAATTCTCTTCTTCATAAACAATTCCATTAATTACAGTCTTGTAATCATTAAAAAAACTCAGAAATAAAATATATGTAGGAAAATATCCTTAAATTTTGTGAAGGGATTCTTATTCCTTTTTGATTTAGATCAATTTCTAGATCTAAGGGAAGGTGATAATCAGATTCATTCTCATCTCTAAAACGGATGATTAATAAGGAGCCCAGTCATGAAATATTTTATTGCGATAATTTTGTTATTCCCCACCTTTCTTTTTGCAGTTGATGATGCACCTGTCCAAGCCATAGATACGAAAGCATCAAATGCAAATACTAAAGCTGACGGTAATAATAGCCGTATACAAGCTTTAGATGTAGAAGACGATATTCTCCACAATCGAGATGAATAAATTGAAGCTGGTAGTGGATAAAAAGGTCTACACCACACGTAATGCGGCGCAAGAACTGGGGGTGTCGTTGCGCACGGTGCAAATATGGGTCGATAGCGGTGTTCTGCAGGCCTGGAAAACCCCGGGTGGGCATCGGCGTGTGACCATTAGCTCGGTGCAAAAGCTACTGCAACAAGGTGGTAAACAGGTAGTTCGCGACCCTGGCAAGGGCCAGGATTTTGTCGTGTTACTGATAGAAGATGACGCTGATCTGCTTCGCTTTTACGAGATGACTATAAGAAGCTGGGACTTGCCACTCATTTTGGTGACAGCAGAGAACGGCTATGAGGGTCTGATGCGTATCGGTGAGTTGCATCCTGATTTGATCATTACCGACTTGATCATGCCTGGTCTGGACGGTTTTGACATGATCCACTCGCTGCACTCCAATCCTTTATTGAGCGACACCGACGTCATGACAATGACTTCGATGGCACCGACGGAGATCGAGGATCGGGGCGGCCTGCCACGAGACTACTTGATACTCGTTAAACCCGTTTCTTTCTCACAAATGCGGTCACAGGTAGTGATCAGCATGAAAAAGGCCCTACGTAAAAAATCGCCAAAATCAATTCCCAATTTATCAACTAAAGGTATTGTAAAGAAGTAAATGCAATCTACTAGATTACAACTTTTGCAGACACCTAAAACCGGCAACTAATTCTGGAGAAGCAATACTTAATTATCGATACTTCTCGAACGGCTCCTTTTGGCTGTGAGTTCAGCTGAACGATTTAACCA
>CBDUSZ010000276.1:0-4180 GCA_965370015.1 uncultured bacterium
GTAACGGATATTTTCGCTCATCCCCACAGTCAATATATGTCGGCACTGGCTAATGGTGGCTTAATAGGCATGCTGGGAGTGGTTTTGCTGTTACTGATACCACTAAAACTCTTTGTTCAGTCGTACAGAGACGGATCTGAATCTATGCGCCGTTTAAGCATAGCGGGAATACTAATGATGGTGGGATTCCTGCACTTTGCCCTGACAGAGGCTATTCTGGAGCGTATTCTTTCAACGTCTTTTCTGGCGTTTTACCTCGCGGTATTGATGGCGGGGATCCATCATCAAAGACGTGTACTTATGACAGAACCGGTGAAGCGCAAACAATGCTTATCGGTGTCGATTATTGCCATGAATGAGTCGGATCGCATTGAAAGATGCCTTAATTCCGTCTCGGGTTGGGCAGATGAAATAGTCGTATTGGACAGTGGTAGTACGGATGATACTGTGGCCATTGCACGTCGATATACCGATCAGGTTTATGAAACCGACTGGCCTGGATACGGTTTACAGAAACAACGAGCACTGGAGAAGACTAGCGGAGATTGGGTATTGTCAATCGATGCCGACGAGGCGCTTACCCCTGAGCTACGTCGTGATATTGATCATGCACTGAATGATCAGCCAGATTGTATTGCTTACAGATTACCCTGGGCAGTTACCATATATGGATACCGACTGGATTTTGGCCGCAGTGGCAGGGCACCGTTACGCCTGTTCCGTCGTGAAGGCGCCAAATTCAGTGAGGATCAAGTCCATGAAACTGTCCTTCTACCAAAAGGAAAGATAGGTAAACTGCATGGTCGCCTATTGCACTATACGCACCGGGATTATGGCCATGCCTCGTATAAAAATGCGCATTATGCCTGGTTGGGTGCTCAGAAACGTTTTGATAGTGGCAGGAAAGGAGGCGGACTTGTTTTGGCGTTATTACGTTCAATCTGGACTTTCTTTTTAATCTATGTACTCCGACTGGGCTTTCTCGATGGCCGGGTAGGCTTCCTGATGGCAATGATGTACAGCCAAAACTCTTTCAATAAATACGCAGGCCTGTGGGCATTGCGACAGCAGGTCTGAATATATATTAAATTAGTTGGTGACTCTCAGCGGAAACGGTAATACTGCATTCTTTTGCGGATTTGAAATTTTCGAAACAGGTTGAGCGGCTTTGATTTGAGGGTTATCGCATGCTGTCTGATGAATTTATCAGTCGCTTCTAATACCCGCTCGCTTGAACGGCCATCACGGTAGGGGTGAAGGGCGTCCATATACACGCGAGTATTCTGCATTAATTCCACCGGACGTTGCAGGGCCGTAGCTAGTGCCTGTTCAATCTCATCGGGCTGTTGTACATCAATAACATGTGGGCCGGGTACTTTGGTGCGTAGCGTGACCACAGGCTTATCCAACAACATGAATTCCAGGGCTATCGAGGAGGTGTCGCATAGCATGGCATCGGCAGTCCTGAGTAGTGGCATTAAATCTTGATCTGATTCTACAAATTGTAAATTTGGGCCGGCAAGAGCACGGTACCTGGCGACTATCTTCTCGTCCATCTTGGGGTGTAGGGTAACCAGCCAGTGCCAGTTGCCTTTGCGCGATAGCTGGGCGATTGTGTCAGGTAGCATTGCAGCCGTGCTAAGTGAGGGACTGAAAGTTGAGGCATATAGTATTACCGGCTTATCGGTGGTCGGCCGATAGACGCTTGTGTCAATACTATTGTCTTTAAACAGGGGATCAACTTTTGGCCAGCCGGTTTCAGCCACATGGAAGGTTTTGTATTTAGTTGCTAATCGTTCAAAAATAAGCGTACTTTCCTTCGCGTGGGTACAGTAGAGATCAAATAAACCACGTATTCTGTAGTGCCCTTTCTTGCCGGTCGCGTCATTGGCCAAACCATGAAAAATTTCCACCTTAATGCCAGGAAAAAAATCGGGCACCCAATTTGTGGGAACATAGACAGCAGTCGGATTATAGGCCTTGACCGCCGAAACCGTGGACAAATGGTCTTCGTCCGTCTTTAAATTGCTTTTATCGATGCCATGAAGATACCAGGCAGCCTGGTCACCCCGGGCCCTAATTGCAGCTTGCAGGGGCCTAAGTATAGGGAAATCATAAAGTTGGCCGACAAAAAGCAGGTAGCGATTCATAATTGCATATGTTCTCGATAATTTTGGCCGTTTATAGCAGCGACTCAAAATATTCAATATATCTGTCAACCGTCCGCTTTGAAGACAAATCAGTCTGCAACTTTATTTTGCAATTTTCAGACATTTTTGCAGCTAGTTCGGGGTTTTCAGACAGCTGTTTGACCTGGTCAGCAATATCTTGTGGATCGTTTGTTGGCACGATAAAGCCTGTGATTCCATCTTCGACGACTTCTTTCCCGCCGCCTGCGGTAGTTATTACCACTGGGGTACCATAACCCATTGCTTCCATTACCGCTCGGGGCAATCCTTCCCCGCTTATGGAAGGCTGCACTAAAATATCACTGGCATGTATCAACTCCGGGGCATCAAATCTGTAGCCGGCAACATGGATTCTGCGGCCCATTTTGCTATTTTTGATCAGGCTAGCATAAGGCTCGACATCCATATTCTTTCCTACCAATAAAATATGCAGGTTACTAATGTCGGATAAATAATTTGATGCTTCGAGCATGACTGAAATTCCTTTACTGGGGCGAGCGTTTACCGCGCATATTACGGTAATATCTTCTTTGGTTATGCCAAATTCAGTGAGATCGGCAGGTGGTTTGACGTACCAGGACAAGTCATGTCCTTTGTGGATTGCGACCACGTTCTTTTTGTTTTTCCATACGCGCTGAACAACGTCTTCACGAACGGCTTCGGCAACACAGATGACCCCATTAACTCGTGGGTGTAGATGCGTCAAATAGGCAGAAGGGTCATGCCTGTATAATCCGCCGGTTGTGCCTCGATAGGTGATTAATTTGACCGGGAAGCCTATACAGGCAAATGCAGCATTGGGAATAGTTTTTGAATTAGTAGCATAAACGATATCGTAGTGATTGGATCGGAGTTCAGCACGTATTATGGCTATAGATTTAAAACTGATTTTGTGTTTTGGGTGGTGACCGATGACCTTGATGCCATTTTGTTCGAATATTTTTGAATATTCGGTATTAGCGTGAGTGACAACCGTTACATTATGACCCCGGTTAGCCATCCCAATGTAAATTTCTGCTTCTGGACGAATACTGTTGAACGAGCTGTCTGATGATCCAAATATTAATATATTCATAAAGCTTTATTTACTGTGATGGTTGATGTCCCTTTACTTTTAAACTTTGGTCTTTAACCTTTTAGCCCCACCAGGACGTTGATGCTGCTAATAAAGCCAAACTCAAAACCAATGGACTACCAGTAATGATGGCAACATTTACTGCGTATTAATTTCCCAAATGAATTGTTTTATCGGTCGCGCTTTTCTGCCGAAATCGTTAGTAGCCAAATTGATTTCTGCTTAATATTTTCGACTGCCTCAACACTATAACTGGTTATTTCCTCCTTCCATTCTTCATAAAGTTTCTCGTAAGGCGCATAGCGCTCAAGTGGTTGATAATCGTATCTCCATCTTTCAACCACTAAATCACCCCACTTATTGTCGGGAAAGTGGCTTTTTATGCGCTCAATGTCGCCCATGATAAACATTTCATTACCATGTAAATGGATTGGTGCATCCAGGTAAATGCTGCCACCGGGCTTTAAAACACGTAGGATCTCGTTGAGACAATCTTCATATTCAGAAGGCGCCATAGCCGCACCGGCACTTTTTTGCCCCCAATGTTCCAGCGTCTGGATACCAAACACCATATCAAATGTCTCATCCGCAAAGGGTATGTCCTCTGCGTGACCATAACCACAACGACCGATTTCAGGTTTTTTATCCCTCGACTGATGGGGCTCGACACCTGTCCAGATGCCACCACTACGGTTGATTAGATTTTTAGCCAGGGAAAAACGCCCAAAGCCTAGCTCTAGTATAATTTTACCCTTAGCTTCGTGTAAGTGTGCCTCGATACCTGCTACTACGCATTTACGTAAAGGTGTGCCAAATGGTATGCGACACCCCTTTTGTTTTTCATCCTGCTTAGGACAGCTGGCACAGGATATATTTCTAAAACCATCAGCTTCCTGCCATTATTTGTTGGCCCATT
>CBDUSZ010000277.1:0-4137 GCA_965370015.1 uncultured bacterium
ACCAGGAAAAAATAAATATAAAGAAAATCACTCCCGCAACCGCGGCATCAACTCCACCAGATTACACGGCCGGGTTCGATAATCCAGCTGTGTACTAATCAGTTGCGTCCAGGCATCTTTGCAGGCACCGGGAGAACCGGGAAGACAGAAAATATAAGTACCATTCGCTACCCCGGCGAGCGCTCGTGATTGTAGTGTGGAGGCACCGATACTTTCAAAAGACAGGTTACGAAACATCTCGCCGAAGCCATCGACAGTTTTATCCAGTAGCGGCGTAACTGCCTCGGGGGTACCATCACGACCGGTGACCCCGGTACCACCGGTGGTTAACACCACTTGAACCGCCTCATCAGCGATCCAGCGCGAAATGACTTCACGAATGCGATATTTGTCGTCGGGCACAATTGTTTTTTCTTCCAGCCTGTGCCCCGCCTCACCCAGATACCTGACCAACAATGCACCGGACTTGTCGTTAGATTCATCGCGTGAATCGGATACCGTCAATACAGCAATATTTAATGCAATGAATTCTCTGGTTTCGCTCATATCACCCCCGCGCTATTGGTTTCTGGTGACAAACTCTACACGCTCGCACATGGTATGTCATGCGCCAGCTTGATATAATAATTTCCTTTTTCTGGTTCGTTATATTAAATGTTTAATATGCGCTATTTTATTCGCATCGGGATGCTCGCGGGCATATATCTTGCCCTTACATTTGCAGCCCTTGCGAGCAATGATAGCAACTCGATGCTTCGCCTGGCGACTACCACCAGTACTGCCAATTCGGGTTTGATGGATTATCTGCTGCCCGAATTTACCAAAGAAACCGGGGTAGAGGTTCAGGTCATCGCGGTCGGCACTGGCAAGGCACTACGCCTCGGTCAAGAAGGTGACGTCGATATAGTATTAGTACATGCCAGAAATGCCGAGCAGGCGTTTATTGACGCTGGTTTCGGCGTCGAACGTTTCGACGTGATGTACAACGACTTTGTCCTCATTGGCCCACCAGACGATCCCGCACAAATTTCTACTAGTCATTCGGTGGTCGAAGTGCTGGGGAAAATACATAACACGAAAAGCGTGTTCATTTCACGTGGTGATGACTCCGGCACTCACAAAAAGGAATTGAGTTTATGGCAAAAAACCGATTATTTACCACAGGGTGACTGGTACAAATCGGTCGGCCAGGGCATGGGCAAGGTGATTCAGATCGCCAATGAGATGGGGGGCTATACGATGACCGACCGCGGTACCTGGCTGGCTTACCAGGCAAAGTCTAATCTTGCGCTTTTATACCAGGGGGATCCGCCACTTTTCAACCCCTACGGTATTATCGCAGTAAATCCGAAGCGGCATCCCCATGTCAATCACGCCGGGGCCGAAAGTTTGATCGACTGGCTCACCTCAGAAAAGGGGCAGCACATGATAGGTACATTCACGGTAAAGGGTGAGCAATTGTTTATTCCGAATGCGAAGTCACCAGGGCGATAACCCCAGTGGACGTTTTGATCGACAGCACTCTCGACGCTTTCCGCTTATTGATTAGCGGGAATACCGAAATCTGGGAAATAATCGGCATTTCGTTCAGGGTTTCTTCGCTTGCGATTCTGTTTGCGATACCGCCTGCATTGATCATCGCCTTTGTACTCGCTTACGGAAATTTTTTCGGTCGCCGCTTTTTAATTGCTTTGTTCAGCACCTTTTTATCAATCCCCGCCGTGGTCATTGGCCTGACGCTATTTATTGTATTGTCCCGCCAGGGACCGATGGGCGATCTCGGCCTGCTGTTTACTCAAACGGCAATGATGCTAGGGCAGTTTCTTCTTAGTTTGCCAATCCTGGTAGCAATGGCGCACACCTCGTTTCAGGCAGCAGACCGCCGTGCCTGGGAAACCGCGCGAACCCTCGGCGCTAGTCGGTTCTATGCCTTTGTCACGGTATTGTATGAAATCCGTTTTGGCCTAATGGCTGCGATGCTGGCCGCCTATGGGCGCATTATTTCCGAGGTCGGAGCATCGATGATGCTAGGTGGTAATATTGCTCACTACACGCGTAATATTCCAACCGCGATCGCGCTCGAAACCAGCAAGGGCAATTTTGCTGAAGGCATTGCACTCGGGGTAGTGCTGCTCTTCCTCGCCTTCGTGCTAAACGGGTTGTTGCACTACGTACAGGGTAAAGGCAGTATTCATCCATGATTGACGACTTTCAGTTCAACTATCGAAATATTAGTAAGCAATATCGACGCCAGCCGGTACTGACTGACGTATCGCTTAGCCTGAGTAACGGCGCCTGCTTCATTATTACCGGCGAAAACGGTGCCGGTAAAACGACCTTATTAAGAATACTGGCCGGTATCGAGAAACCCGACAGTGCAAGTATTTCGATCAATCAGGCTCTGCCAAAATCATGGCGCAGCTGCCGCGCGCGACTGACGCAGTCGGCGATGTATTTGCATCAGCAACCCTATATGTTAAACGGTACGGTACGGCGCAATCTCGATTATACCGCCAGGCTCAATCCGGCAATTATCGATAAGCCAGCCGCTGTTGAGCAGATCATGCAATGGGCCGGACTTGAGCATCTAACCGCGCAGAACGCTGTGAGCTTATCGGGTGGTCAGCAACAACGCGTGGCGCTGGCCCGGGCACGACTTCGTAACCCTCAACTACTGTTACTCGACGAGCCAACCGCCAATCTTGACACCGATGGCCGAAGCAGGACTTTATCAATGTTACAGGCCTTCCGGGATAGCGGCACAGCCATCGTGATTTCGACCCACGATCCAGGCATATTCGTCGGCCTGCAAGGTCACGCCCTGCATCTCGAAGGGCAAAAGCTGTTTGACAAAACCAGCATAACTCCCAAAGTATCTGATTTTGCCACCTACCAGAAGTTACACCGTAAATGAACATTCAGACCGGGGATATCACCGCGGTTATACTGGCTGGCGGCCAGGGACGGCGCATGGGTGGGCAGGACAAGGGCTTGCTGGAATTCGGCGGGCGCTTAATAATCGAAATTTTAATCGAAGCCCTGCAAAGCCAGCAGTTAAACATAGTGATCAACGCCAATCGTAACCTGTCGACATACCAGTCGTACGGATACCCGGTAATCGGTGACGAACTCAAGGATTTTCAGGGGCCCCTGGCTGGGTTCGCGAGCACCATGGCGGAGGTAAAAAGTAATTATATTCTGACCCTTCCCTGTGACAGCCCCCTGCTCGCTGACAATTTTGGCGCGCGTTTTATCGAAACGCATAATCGTGAACAGACATCTATATGCGTGGCGCACGATGGGAATCGACTTCAACCGGTTTACGCGCTCATCGATACCAGCCTGCTGGATGATCTGAATCGTTTTCTGCAAAGTGGTGAACGCAAAATAGACCGATGGTACGCACAGCATGATTATTCGACAGTGGACTTCTCCGGCGAAGTGACAATGTTCGAAAATATTAATACCCCCGAAGACCGTGAACGCTTGCTTGGACAATAATAATGAAGAATTCAGAATTACCGATAATCGGTTTTAGCGCCTACAGTGGCACAGGTAAAACCACCCTGATCAAACAGATCATCCCGTTACTCAAGTCGAAGGGGCTGAAAATAGCGGTGATCAAACACGCCCACCACCATTTCGATCTTGATCGACCCGGCAAGGACAGTTACGAACTACGCAAGTCGGGTGCAGACCATACAATAATCTGCACCACCACGCGCATGGCAGCGATCAGCGAGTTTGCCAGCCCCGACGACGAGCCGTCGCTGCAGGAGATCGTCGATACGATCGACGCCCGTAAATTCGATATTTTACTGGTGGAAGGTTACAAGGACCTGGCATTTGCCAAAATTGAGTTACACCGCGCGGCATTGGCCAAGCCTTATCTTTATCCGCAGGACCCGACTATCATCGCACTGGCCTGCGATTCGGCATCACCCGATGCACTCTCTATTCCGGTTTTGGATATTAATAGTCCGCAGCAGATTGCTGAGTTTATTTATGATGAGGTTTGCCTGAAGGAATCGGGCTAAGGTGTTAGCGACACTTTCTTTAATTCATTTTTTTATTGCTCTAATATTTATTAACTCCTCAGGTTTTCGCACACCATAGTCTTTCATAACTCCGTATTAT
>CBDUSZ010000278.1:0-4132 GCA_965370015.1 uncultured bacterium
ACCGCAATAGTGTCGCTACGGCCGAGCTCCGGAAATTTAGTCGAATACTTGACCAGGCCAACATAGACAATCAATACGATGACTGTGGCTATCCAGAAGGTATAGTCGCCACCCACTTCTTTTAACCAGCCAAACCCGTAATAGCAAATGCCCGAGGTGACAATGATGCCGACGATGACAGTGGCATAAACAAACAGGCTTTGCATCCAGGTACTTTGCTGGGTTTTCTTCAATCCTTCCATGCCCGCTTTCGAGGCCTCGAGATGCACGATATAGACCAGCGCGATATAGGCAATAATCGCTGGCAGGAAAGCGTGCTTTATCACTTCGATATACGATATACCGACAAATTCGATCATCAGGAAGGCTGCAGCACCCATGACCGGCGGCGTGAGCTGCCCATTGGTCGAAGAGGCCACCTCTACCGCGCCAGCCTTTTCCGCGGAGAAACCAACCCGCTTCATTAAGGGTATGGTAAAGGTTCCGGTAGTAACCACGTTGGCAATCGACGATCCTGAAACAAGGCCGGTCAATGCGGATGACACCACGGCGGCTTTCGCCGGCCCGCCTTTCATATGTCCCAATAAGGAAAAAGCCACCCAGATAAAATAGTTACCCGCACCTGCTTTTTCCAGCATCGATCCGAACAACACGAACAGAAATACCATCGAAGTAGAGACACCCAGTGCGACGCCAAATACACCTTCCTGAGTCAACCACATATGTGACATCGCCTTACCGAATGACGCGCCTTTCCAGGCGATGATGTCCGGGCCAAGATGTCCAAAAAATACGTAAGCGAGGAATATTCCCGCTATCACCATTAACGGCGGCCCTAGCGCTCGACGAGCGGCTTCCAGTACCAGCACAATGCCGATACCCGCCATGATAAGATCCGTCGTGGTGGGCAACCCGGGACGTTCACCCAACTCAAGTGCAAAAACTGACAGGTACATCGTCACCACGATACCTGCAGCAGCAAGTATCCAGTCCTGGATCGGAATCATTTCGCGTGGTGAACTTTTTAATGCCGGGTAGGCAAGAAAGGCGAGAGAAATGGCAAACGCGAGGTGTATAGATCGGGTATCTGTATTATTCAATACTGGCAACCACGAGCTAAAAACATCCAGATACGGCAAAGGAGAAGCAATCCATAGCTGGAAAAAAGACCATGAAAGGGCAGTAATCAGTAATAGTTTTCCGACTTTACCTGCGGGACTACGGGCACCAGTGTCGCTAGTAGCGATCATCGCCTCAAGCTCAGCGTCGGTGGCCTGGGATTTATCTGTTTGCTCGACCATTGCGGTCTCTCCTTATTTCGATATTGTTATTGTTTGTTAGCGCTTACTTCAGGTTTAAATAAATAAAGCTCAAGCAGACTCCTCTTGACTGCTTAGAACTTGATTTATTTAAACAGGGGGCTCAGAAAGAGCCCCCTGGGGCACAGGATTTACATCCAGCCGCGTTCTTTGTAATAACGGATAGCACCTTCGTGCAGCGGTGCGGAAATACCTTTGCTTATCATGTCCTTTTCTTTCAAATGAGCAAATGCAGGGTGTAACTTTTTAAAGTCTTCAAAGTTATCAAATACACCTTTAACAACAGCGTATATCGTATTGGCTGAAGTTCTGGTTGAAGATACAAATGTCGCCAGTACACCAAACGTGGGGATATCATCTGGATTGCCGCGATACATGCCGCCTGGAACCACTGTGGTACCGTAGAATGAATTCTCACTTACCAGCTTATCTACCGCAGGTCCATCTACTACGACAAAATTAGCTTCGCAGGTTGTAGTGGCTTCCTTGTTCAAAGCTGCGGGGTTACCCACCAGCCAGAAAAAGGCATCGATCTTGTTGTCACACAGAGCGCCCGGTGTTTCAGATGATTTCATTTGCGAGGCGAGCTTGAGATCCTTATTGGTATGTCCCATCGCTTTCCAGAGAACATTCCAGGTCGCTTCAGTTCCCGATCCGGGATTACCGATGTTAACTCTCTTATTGACCAGGTCGCTTACGTGCTTAATGTTGGCATCCTTACGCGCAACAATACTAATTGGCTCGGGATGAACCGAGAACACGGCTCTTAATTCTTTGAATGGGCCAGCATCGATAAAGGCTTTCTTGCCTGAACCATTGTAGGCATGAAATTGCCAGTCAGACTGTGCAACGCCCATATCCAGTTCACCGCCACGAATAGTGTTGATGTTGTATACGGATCCACCTGTTGATTCGACTGAACACCGTACGCCATGCTCCTTGCGTTTTTTATTCACTAGCCGGCAGATTGCGCCGCCAGTCGGGTAATAAACCCCGGTGACACCACCGGTACCTATGGTAATAAATTCCTGAGTTGCTGCGAGTGCCGGCCCCGCACTGAATGACGCGGCTACCAACAACGCAATTGTGAGCTTGCCTAACATTTTCATAATTATCTCCTTCGATTGTAATGCCGATTGTTGTTGTTTAAGTAGCACAAAGCTTCGGCAAACCGTGTACTACTGAAAAACCTTCGCGATTTTCCAGCCATTGTAGGATTAGGGATATTAAAGTCAAACCCCTCCGTGCTGATAACGCCTGAAGCTGGGATACCAGGCAAGCCATTGGTATCGATGACCCGATGGATCACTCTCCACCAGTTATAATAAGACCTAATAAAATTCCACTATTGAAACCAGCGCAATTAAGTAAAATAGCTGATTTTTCTTGCACCTAGCCGTGACCGACTCCGAACCAACTTTAAAAGCCGAAATCCGACTATTTCTGAAAATCGCGATCCCCCTGGCCGCTGCCTACCTGGCCGAGTTTGCGATGTTTATTACCACTAAAATGGTGGTCGGAAAGCTCGGTTATCAGCACCTCGCGGCGGTCGGTATCGCTGGCGATCTGTCCTTCGAAATCCTCGTCATACTGATGGGATTACTTTCCATTATCGGTGTACTCGCAGCGCAGGCCGAGGGTGCGGGGAATAAATCCGAGGTTGGCCAGTCGGTGCGACAGGGCATACTAGTTGCCAGCATGATCGGTATTCCGGCAATGGTATTAATCTGGAATCTTGACCTGGTATTGCATGCGACGGGCCAGGATCCGGTGGTCATTGAATTAGCGATCCCTTATTTGCGAGGGCTCAGTGGTTTTGTCCTACCAGTGCTGTGGTTTGCGGTATTCAGGAATTTTGTCGCCGCACTGGCTCAACCCTTAGCGGTGATGGTGATTTCCGTGGCCGCCGTATTTTTGAATTATTTACTCACCATCTGGTTCGTGTACGGTGGATTTGGAGTTACCGCAATGGGTTTGTACGGTGCTGGGCTGGCAACCACACTGGTTTCCTGGCTTATGTTTATTTTTCTGACGCTTTACATTTTCCGCAAGCCGGCCCTGCGCGGCTACGGGATTTTCAAATCAAAATGGAGCTTTGACTGGCCCGTCTGTGCCGAAATAATGCGGCTCGGAATCCCGGTCGCGGCACTCGTTTTTCTCGAAGCCGGTCTTTTCGTTGCTACTGCGATATTGTCGGGAGTTATCGGTGCAAAGACGCTAGCAGCCTATGAAGTCGTCATGTCATGGGTTGGTATTCCATTTGTACTCGCACTCGGTATGGCCGAGGCGACGATGGTTCTGGTAGCGCACGCGGTTGGACGCAGGCAACTGCGTGCAATTCGGCGGGCCGGGTATCTCGGTATGACTCTTGGTGTTGGGCTGCTGTCACTGTTAGTTATCGTGCCGTTAGGACTAGCCGATCAAATTGTCAGTATTTTTATCACGCCTGCCGACCCGGGCTTTAGCGAAGTAACTAAACTTGCCACCCAGTTCCTGATGATAGCGGCGATCTTTCAGGTATTCGATGGCTTACAGGCGATTGCAGCGCGTGCGCTGCGCGGCCTCAGGGACAATGTTGTACCACTGTGGATTGCTGGATTCGGCTACTGGGTTTTAGGCATCGGCGGCGGTTCGCTACTCGCTTTCCATTATGCGCTTGGCGGTGCCGGTCTGTGGTGGGGTCTGGCTATCGGCCTGTCGGTGACCGCGAGTTTACTGTGCTGGCGCTTTTATCGATTTACCGCCAATCACCAGCTGTAGGGCCGAATTCATTCGGCCAATAATTGGATAGAATGCAACCGGTCGAATGAATT
>CBDUSZ010000279.1:0-4108 GCA_965370015.1 uncultured bacterium
GCGCGGGTAGCCATCGGCATATCCAGTAGCAATCACAGCGATCTTCATGTCTTTAGCACAGGTATAGGCATTGCTGTAGCCGATTAAATCACCTTTGCGGTGATGATTAACCGCGAGTATCAAAGATTTCATTTGCATCGCCGGTTTTAAATCAATAACGTTCTGCTTTCTATCCGACATCGGGTTAGCGCCATACAGGGCAATGCCGGTACGAACCCAGGTTTTATGGGTGCTCGGCCAGCCGAGAATCCCGCACGAATTGGCGATACTCCACTCGTAGTCATCCAGTTGAAGCTGTTTGACGTTATTCATTTGCTGCCCGGTATATGAGCTTTCAACATTATCCGCACTTGCCAGGTGGGTCATCATACGAACCTTTCCTAGCGTTGGTGCCAGGCCGAGTTGTTCTATGACGCCGGGCACGGCATCTAAAGCATAACCCAGACGCCCCATGCCAGAGTCGATTTTTACCCAGACCTGTAAACCGCTGAGATCGGCATGATTTAGTAGATGGTCGAGGTGGATTTGCTGATGGATCGCCGGGTCAAGCTGATATTCGATGCAGGTTTGCAATTCCTGTTTATCGACATATCCAGCTAAAACAATTATTTTTTGCGTGACCCCAGCCTTCCTCAGTGCCACTCCCTCACCCACTACGGCAACTGCAAAGGCATCGGCATTGGGCAAGGTTTTTGCAACTTCTGTGGCGCCGTGACCGTAAGCATCGGCTTTGACTATCGCTATCAGACGGTTGTCACCCGATATTTTTTTCAGCAGACGATAATTATGACGTATAGCTTCGAGATCTATGCTGATGCGTGCGTGGCGATTGGCTCCATGGCTATTCAAACTGTCCCCCGTAATCATCATGGGCGAGATTTTCAAAGCGCGTGTACTGGCCCAGAAACGACAACCGTACCGTGCCGATGGGCCCATTTCGTTGCTTGCGTATTATGATTTCGGCTATACCCTTATCGGCACTTTCGGGGTTATAGACCTCGTCCCGATAAATGAACAGTATGACATCGGCGTCTTGTTCGATACTGCCAGATTCGCGCAGGTCAGACATGATAGGACGTTTATCGGGTCGTTGCTCGACACTACGATTCAACTGCGACAACGCGATGATCGGTACCTGCAACTCTTTCGCCAGGGCCTTTAATGAACGTGAAATTTCAGATATTTCGGTCGCGCGGTTTTCAATACTGCCGCCAACCTGCATCAACTGTATATAGTCGACGATCACCAGGTCGAGCCCGTGTTCACGTTTTAAGCGGCGGGTGCGGGCGCGTAGCTCGGTAGGCGTCAGGGCTGCGGAGTCGTCAATGAACAATTTTGCTTTGGACAGCATATTGACCGAGGATATAAGTCTTGGCCAGTCGTGGTCATCGAGTTTTCCGGTGCGTAAATTATGCGAGTCTATTCGCCCTAATGACGACATCATTCGCAATGCCAGTTGCTCGCCGGGCATTTCCATACTGAACACCGCAACCGAATTTTCATTATGCAGCGCCGCGTTTTCGGCCAGGTTCATCGCGAAGCTGGTTTTTCCCATCGATGGGCGACCGGCGATGATGATCAAATCTGACTTCTGTAAACCAGATGTCTTCTCATCAAAACTGGTGAAGCCAGTTGCTATACCAGTGAGCGCGGTGTCGCTGCGGTACATTTCCTCGACACGTTTTACCGCGCGTCCGAGTAATTCATTGATTGCCTCAAATCCCTGGCGACTACCGGCGCCCTGCTCGGCGATGAGGAAAACCTTGCGCTCAGCTTCGTCGACCAGTTGTTTGCTGGTTTTGCCGTCAGCGTTATGCGCACTCGCCGATATTTCGTTACCGACCTGGATCAAGCTCCTCAGGATCGAATATTCGCGCACGATATTGGCGTAGGCCTTGATATTCACCGCGGTCGGCGTGTCATTGGCGAGTATGCTTAAATACGCCAGGCCGCCGATGGAGTCGAGTTCGCTTCTGGCTCCGAGCCATTCAGACACAGTGACTACATCGTAGGGTTGTTCGTTTTCGGAGAGCGCGTTGATGGCGCGTAAAATTAACGCATGGTCGTGTCGATAGAAGTCCTGCTCGTTGATGATGTCGGCAATTTCGTCCCAGGCACGATTATCCAGCATCAAACCACCGATTACCGACTGTTCCGCTTCCAGCGAATGCGGCGGTACTTTCAGGTCTTCGACACGCTGGCTAAGCTCTGCAACGCGGGTGGTTATTTCAGACATACAGGCTCAAAGGATTAATCGTCATGGATTGCTAATAATAATATGTTTGAGCCCAGATGGGTACGACCTACGCATCTTCAGCGTAAAAAAAAAGGCTGCCAATTTCGGCAGCCCCTTTTATGACCCATTTAACACTGCATTCTGCGTTATTCTTCCCCAATAACCGAGATGGTTACCGAGCAATCAACGTCTGTAAAAACATGAATATCAACCGCATGTTCACCCGTGGTGCGTATCGGGCCATCGGGCAGACGAACTTCGCGTTTTTCTACTGGCACACCGGCTGCCGAGATTGCATCGGCAATATCTGCATTGCCGATCGAACCGAATAACTTACCCTCGGAGCCAACCTTAGCGGCGATCTCGAGCACGCCCAGTGCTTCGATAGCCTGTTGTCTTGACTGAGCCCCGCCCAATGCGTCTGCAGCGGCTTTTTCATGCTCGGCACGACTGGCCTCGAATTCGGCCAAATTAGCAGCAGTTGCCACTTTTGCCTTACCCTGCGGCACTAAAAAATTGCGCGCAAATCCTGATTTGACTGCCACTTTATCGCCCAGCGAACCCAGGTTTTCAATGTTTTCCAAAAGAATAACTTCCATCGGATTTCCTCTATATAAATTTAGTTACGTTGACTCAATATTTCTTTTCTTACGAAATATCAACCAGTTATCTATCATTCCAGCGATCGAGCTGACTGCTACGACCTTTGGAGAAATAATCAGCAATGCATAAAATATCCCCAGGATCAAAGCCTTGCGCTTGTTCGTGGCTAACTTGCTGTGAACCACCGCTATCCCCTGGTAGAGGAATGCGACCATCACCGCCATTGCCACACTGGTGATCCAATCCCGATCTAACCAGATACTTAAAATCAAAATTACCAGGCCTGCCAGGGCGGCTGGTTTTCCCAATGATATCGCATTGAAATCTCGCTGATAGCCATCCGAATCGGCTAATTTAGCCTGCATCCAGCGCGACAAAAGCATTATCGACACAAACAGCAGGTACATCGTCGGAACCACCAATAACACCATCCTGTGTACCAGTAACTGGGTAAATTCCTCTAACGTATCACTGCTTAATGCCGGATTTTCCGCCAGTCCTGCCAAAGACTGCTGAAATACCGGCAATAACATGGCTTCAAGATCACGCCAGATTAAAAATTGTAGCACAATCGCGCCGATCGCCAGGACCAAACCCGCTAACATCATAAATGCGAGTGACTTGGTACTCTTTAGTGTCTGCGCCAGTATTACTATCGGCAACCACTGCGCCAATCCAATCGACAGACCCAATGTCGGCGCTTTCAACACCAGGGTGGTAACCAGTGTAATGCCGAAAATCGACACGAAAATAGCTTTCAGCCCGGATGCAGATCCCTGGGTTAATATGATTAACCCGACCAGTGCGCTCGCCATCACGATCAGCACCGCCGTGATCATTGCAGTGATGAAAGACTGGCCAACCAGCAACGGCAGAAATACTGCTGCTATAGCCAGCATTCCGACTACCGAAGCGGCGTGGTATGGACCTTTCAGTGAATATTTTGCGAGTGCCAGCATCGTGACAGCGCTCTAAATTTACCTGAGTTTGTGCTGATCAGTGTAAGGCAGCAACGACAGAAAACGGGCTCGCTTGATAGCGGTTGCCAACTGCCGCTGATATCTGGCTTTGGTACCGGTCACCCGACTTGGAACAATTTTGCCGGTCTCGGTAATATACTCTTTCAAAGTTTCCAGATCTTTATAATCGATCAGCTCGGTGCCTTCGGCGGTAAATTTACAAAAACGTTTACGACGGAAATAACGAGACATGGCTATTTTTCTCCTTCTTCGGATTCTTCGGCTGGCGAATCTTTGGCTGGTGAATCTT
>CBDUSZ010000280.1:0-4097 GCA_965370015.1 uncultured bacterium
CTGCGGCGAGACCGGCGTTATCAGATTCGATTCGTTTCAATTTAGCATTGGTAATCATTTCCTGGCCTTTTAGTACGCCGCCGATCAGCAAGCCTACGATAACCAGTACTATCGCGATTTCTACTAATGTGAAACCCTTTTGTTTTAAAATATTCATGTTTATCTCCTAATAAAAAGCGCTTTTAACATAATTGTAAAAACCCTGTGTGTATTAAAGCACTTAGCATGCCAAAGATTATAAGCAGTTGATTATATTCAATATTTTATTAATTTTAATCCCCAGTCTGTCGATTTAGTTGAAGTTTTGACAGTTTTTGTTGGAAATACAACAGTTTTTCCTTTAAAAATCGTACTTCGTCCGGATCATTCACAGCTTCACTTTGTAATAACGCGACGATGATCGTAATTGCAGTTTCAAACTCGTTCATGTCACCGAGCAATATAAATTGCATATCTCTGGCCCAGCGAGGCATTACTACCGATGCCGGTTGACTGGATAATTGCTCAGCCATTTGCAGTGCGAGCTGCAAATCCCCTAACTGGTGTTTGGCGATAACGCTTGCTTCTGCGAGCCGACGCCAATGCAGTTGCGGGTTTTGCTTGAAAGTTCGGTCGATAAATTCGAGGATAAGCCTTAAGCGTACCTTGTCTCGCGTCTGGCTATAGACCCGCGATGCCAACAGCATCGGGTACTCTGATTGGCTATTGAGTTGATAGATTTGATCCAGCCAGTCGACTAGCAGCGTATAATCGAGCTGACTGTAGCGAATATGCCTGCCCGCCTGGTTGTCGTGGAGCTGTAGTCTAATTGCCAGCAAATAGCTGAATAGTTGTTGCGATCCCATCGACAGGCCTCGATAAACAGACGCGGCAAACGGCACAGTCAGAGGCCGATAGCTAACGCCCGCCTGGCGCATCGCAAACTGATGAAATAGAATTTGCAATCCAAACAGGAGCAGGAATCCAATTAGTACCAGCCGCGGAATCTGCGTAAATGGTCTTTCCGTTCGTCGCATAGATGTTTACAGATTAAATTCCTTGCGGTAAAAATCTATCAGGCATACGGCCAGCAAAAACAGGGAATATATGCTTACCGTACCCAGTTGATCCAACAGCATTCCGGCAAGACCGAAGGGTTCGAAAAAAACGTCATTCTGTGCAAAGGCCTGAAGCCGCGGAATAATGTGCAGGATTCCGCTGAAAATTAATTCTGCGAAACGATTGGCCACGCCGCCATCGGATAAATATACTGACTCTGACAGCATCTGACCGATTAGCCCCGATAATTTCGCCAGCAGGTAGACAGCGACAGAAAAAAACACCGCCTGGGGTATTTTCTCCAGACTGAGAATTGCCAGAAGGCCAACTAAACCTACCAATAGAATTTCAAGCCATAATGCCGCCGACCAGTATAGGGCTACTTCTATTGAAGAGGCTATCGCAATTACTAACAACACAGGTAAGATTAAAATAAAAGCGATGCTGGCGATGGTAAGAAATTGTGCCGCAATATATTGCCAACGCGAAACAGGCATAGTCAATAATCGTTCGAACTGCTTAAACTCGAAGTCATCAGCCACATTCGTGGTGACCAATAACAGTGCCAGAAATACAAAGCTGTAACGCAGGAAATCGGCTAACACTGCGGCGGCTATTTGGCGACTATTGATGATCGCCAGTTCGGTGATAAAACTACCGAGTAATACCGCCACTACCAGCAGAATCGAAACCAGTACCAATAGCCGCAGGTTAAGAATCCCCAGCATTAAATAGCGAAACAGTGATATAGTTTGTCTAATCATTCGAGTTTTCGGCGCCTTGATAAGATTTAAAACTCTACTGCAATTTGAACATCAGATACTGGCATCTACGCTGCTGGTATATCACGTCATTATCTGGTCGCCATCCGATTCAATACTGCAATTCCCCCTGTCCTTTGTATTGTATGGGCTATTCTTGCTCTGGCAACCTCTGTGGAATAAAGATTCCAACATCATTAAACTGCCCACTGCGCTAATTGCTCTGACTTTTGTTTTAATTACCTACTTTTTTCCCAATGAAACGCTGGTTTTCTTTGGCCTGATCCTGTCCGGTCTGATCGGCAGCCGCCTGCTTAGCCATAGCTCGTTCCACGCATTCGATCTTCTCGCGCTACTTATTATTATCCTTGAAATGGTTGTTGGTGTGGTACCGGGTGCTTTTCCACAAATCGAGCTGCCTCGCCTGTTTGCTAATTATATGCAGCCCGTGATCCTGATACCGATTTTACTATTTTACTTTGCACCCAACTTTGACGACAAAAAACAGGGGCGTAACCAGGTCGATTTAATGCATGGTTTACTCACCTCAACGCTGATTTTTATTGTCTTGCTTGGCGGCATAGTGATCAATTTATTATACGGCGTGGATTATATCGATGGTTTATTACTGACTGTTTTTGTCGTATCCACGCTGACGATAGGCATAAGCTGGTTCTGGAATCCGGGAGTCGGCTTCTCGGGTATCGGCGTATTGTTTAATCGCTATACGATGACGATTGGCGGCCCCTTTGAAACCTGGATTAATACACTGACGTCGCTGATCGAAGAACACTATTTGACCCCATCCGAATACCTCGAAGCAGCCTGTGAACATCTGGTGGAAAATGACTGGCTGAACGCGATCCAGTGGGATTTTAAAAGATACAGGGTCGCCGTAGGTGAGAAAGTAGGCACCAGGCTCGATTATACTTTGAGCGAGAAAGCTGTAGTCCAGGTATACTTTAAATCCCACCCCGGCATCGCACTGGAACAACACACTATCCTGTTAATTCGAATGGCTTACCAATTTTACCTTTCCAAGCTCAATCAGGAAAAAGTTCGCACCCATGAACACTTCTCGACCATTCACCATACGGGTGCGCGGCTGACGCATGACGTAAAAAATATCCTGCAGTCGATCAAAACCTCGTTAAATATCCTGGATATGAATGCGGATTCAATAAAGCATCAGAAACTATTGCAATCTAATTTGATACAGATAAGTTCGCGCCTGGAAAATACCCTGAATCGATTAAAAGCGCCCGAACTGGATACACAGCTTAAACTCATCGACTGCAACCACTGGATGATGAAACTTGAAGTCGAACACCAGTCAAATCCGAGAATTGAGATTCATCGCGACACCGAAAATAATACTCCAGTACCAGTCGATTTATTCGATAGCGTCATCGATAACTTAATCAACAACGCTTTAACAAAAACTTCAGCCAAACACATTGATGTGCGTTTAGTATCCAGCTCGAAAATTGTCGCATTATCGGTGTGCGACGATGGTGTACCGGTAGAACAAAATATCGTAGACAACCTGTTTAAACACCCGGTGTCGTCCGGCACCGGCATGGGTATAGGGCTTTACCAGGCAGCAATTATGGCACATTCCTTCGGCTTTGAGCTGGAGCTCAGCCAGAATGAACCCGGCAAGATCTGCTTTAATTTATTACAACACCGATCAATGGAGTCAAACTCGATTGATCTCGCCCAATGAGAACGCGGTATTATCTAATCCACTGTAATATCAATCGAGTCTGACCCCATTGATCTAGGGTAATTGTCCAGCTTCGATCATTTTCGAAAACAATATATTAGGGGATACCCATTTGACGACATCGTCGAAGTCGTCGGCGAAGCCGGTAGTTCTACGCACGAAAGTAGTTTCGCCACCAGCCACAGTCACATCTTTTAACAGGTACGGCGAGGCTGCTGGACCATTCGGTATTGGGGGAACAAACGCCGTAGTCAGAGTAGCTCCCATGTTGACGAGTTCGTCCCCTGCTGCGGCACCCTCGCTCCAGTTTCGGCCATGCGATACCAGCACGAATGGTGCACCCGCATAAGGTCCTCCGACGCCGGCAGCATTCCCAAATACTTCTATCGCCGGCGCGTTACAAATTTCGTTCAGTGTTGCATCAGCCTGATCGCAAATGATAAACTGACCGTCCAAATCGAGATACGGGGGAACTGTACTCACAAGACCAATATTCCTTATTTCATTGGCAACTACAAAGTCAGAAAAACCGCTAAAATCAAAGTCATTGTCAGTCACGTAATAACGGTAGG
>CBDUSZ010000281.1:0-4084 GCA_965370015.1 uncultured bacterium
TCACTTTCGCTTCAGAGTCCATTTCAGTGCTAAGCAGAACGTATGCGGGGGTAGTTTTCTATACCAGTTATAATTACCTCGCTGCTCGGTAAGTCTCTCAGGTAGGTATCAAGGATCAAGGGGTCAGACTCGTTGATTTCTTCGTCGATAAGCCTTAGATTTTCGATCGCCGCCTTGACCATGAGACGACCACTGGTCGGTTCAACGTCTCTCCCAGGCTTGTCAAATCAACGAGTTTGACCCTTTGATACTCAGATAGCAGATGCTCAAACTCGTATCATCGAGAGCTGGTCTTTTATATTTATCGATGGCCTGTCGAAAGCATTCAATTATGTCAGTACGAATTCCGATTTGCGGAATCCTTGAATATACAAAATAGCAGTCAGGTCACAATACTCGATACAGGCATTGGAGTGTATTCTGAGGCTACCCGTATCATGAAAAGCGACACCCAGGCCAGCTGCCTGAATCATATCTATATCATTTGCTCCGTCACCAACCGCAACTACATCAAATGGTGTTAGGGCTTTTTCATTGCATAAATTCATTAAAGTATCTAGCTTTGCAGCGCGTCCCAAAATTGGATTTTGGACTTCCCCGGTCAACTTTCCATCGGCAAAATTTACCTCGTTACCCTGATGGTCGTGAAAGCCCAGTCGGGCTGCTATGCGGCTCGTAAAGTAAGTAAGCCCGCCAGATACCAGGATGCAAAAAACCCCGTGATGACGCATGGTCTGGATCAGTGTCCGTGCGCCTGTTTTCAGCGTAATTCGCTGTTTATAGACTTGTTCCAGCACTTCACTTTTCATTCCTTTCATCAACAACAGCCGTTGGCGTAGAGCTTCGCGAATGTCGATACCTCCGTTAATAACGGACTCAGTTATCTGTCGTATTTGCGAACCGATACCCATAGCGTCAGCCAGCTCATCAATGCATTCCTGGTTTATAACCGTGGAATCCATATCAGTAATAAGAAGTTTCTTACGCCGCCCGTTAACGAGTGTGCAAACAGCATCAACGGAGTATACGGCCAAAACATCCCGGGCTTTTTCGGTGATAGCCCCGGCAGTTAAATCCGAATCAATAAAAAGATCGCAAGCCTCTCTTTTGGCTAGCCAGTCGATCTCTCCGCTCAGTTTCAGACATTCAAAAACCCGCTCAATATGAACGGTCTCCAAAGGTGCGAGTTCTGCATTACCGACTAAAGTCAGTACATAAGAGGTCATGAATTTATCCCTGGCTGTTGGTGAGAAATGCTGAAATTAACGGTTTCGCCAACCACCATCGATGTAATGTGAGTCACCGACTCTCGTTGTGTTGAGCACTTGCTGAAAATTTAAATGGCCAACTTCGAATGATTCTGATACTTGCCCCGGGTCCTGATCAACGCTATCTATCATGGCTTCAAATAGTATTCGACCATTGACAGTTTCGGGTATAGGTAAATTCAATGTATGTAATATGGTGGGGAGAATGTCTATGATGCCGGAAGTGGCGGAGATTTTACCGCTTTCACGAAATAAAGAGCCATGAATAATACAGGTGTTATGCATTTCATTGGGATGCAGACCCCCGTGAACACCACCACCAACAGGTCCCCATTGATCAGCATAGCAGTTGCCTATCAAACCGTGGAGGTCAAGTTCATTGTCGGTCTTCAAGATGTAATAGATGTCCGGCGAACGAGCGTGATCCACCATCACCAGTTTTTTGGAAAAACTGCCCGGTATGATTCCTTCGATGCCGTCACGATCGCGGCTAAAAACCATCCCACAACAGTCAAAACCCATCAGTGCTTCTCCAACCGCGCTGGAAAGCCCTGGGTCATTATTTTTAAGCAGCATATTACCGCTGTAGCTACTTATCAGGGCAATGTCGGCGCCATCTTCCAAATGGTCATCGACCTTAAAGCCTTGCTCAGTCAGAAG
Organism: uncultured bacterium; assembly: GCA_965370015.1. Lineage (GTDB taxonomy): Bacteria > Pseudomonadota > Gammaproteobacteria. The sequence goes on from CBDUSZ010000281.1 coordinate 1,929, forward strand.
ATCGAACATGGATATTTGTGCTTTCTTGGTTATCTGTGCATGGTCTGATGTGACAATGATTTGCAAGCTATCCTGTAGATCAGAATTTTCCCACCAGTTAATTATACGACCGAACTCGGCATCAGCATGGCGTAACGCTTGCAGACTTTGTTCTGATCCTACTCCATAGCGATGATAGCTTTCGTCAGGTTCGCCATACCACAGAACTGTTAATGCAGGTACTCCTTCGGTGACCAGATGCTTAAGGAATACATCGGTGGCATAAGTTACACCACGATGGTCTGGAATTATTTTTGGCCCCGGTTTACCGCATTTTTCCTGTACCTTTAATACTTCCTCGGGAGGCCAGGATGTTTCCGGGGTATGACATGACATGCTAAGGTGTGGATGGTCTTTAATCGTATAGTGTTTTAACCGGACACTACCCGCTGAATTGGTGCTAATTACCGCCATTCGTTTTCCATGGGCGTGTAGCACTTCCCCAAATGATGGTGCATCGTAGAGTTTGCCCAGGTAAGCTTTCTGTGCTTTCTCAATTTTTTCAACACTGTAGCCCTCAAACCGATTACGTGGGTCCACTTTCTTATCAAGGAAAAAATTGGCTATCATGCCATGTTGGGACGGCATAGACCCGGTGACCAGCGAAGGTAGGTTGACATAAGTTTCACTGGGATAACAACAGCGATGATTTTCAAAATTAACGCCCGCCTGCGCAAACCGAAACAGGTTCGGCATACCCTCCTCGGTTATCATTTCAGGGCGCAACGCGTCGAATCCGACGATCAGGAAACGTGGACTGGGGCTAATCATAGTGAGAGAGCATGGTAACCATAACTTCCGTAAATTTATCAGTTTTAAGCTAGTTAGCTCGACGGAGCTTTGACTCGCATTCTAACAAACGGCTTAGAGTTCCTGTTCATAAATCCGCGCGACCCCTCTATCGATCTTGACCAAATCAATTCATGGGGTTATCGCGAACTGTTCCAATGCTTATTATAAGGTATTTGGATTAATAATAAATTAACCGGAGAATTTTAATGACACGTAAATTAATAGCTATTACGCTCGTCGCCTCAGTGGCCTGGGTCGGTATCGCATTCGCCGATAATCGTCCAGGCCTGACGGTCGCGGTCACCAAGCTGGCAAGACATCTCGATCCCATGGGACAAAATGCTAACGTCAATGAACGCGTTGGCGAGAATATCATAGAAAATTTGATCCGCTACAATTGGAAGACTACCACTGTGCAGCCTGGTCTCGCGACGTGCTGTCGCGGATCATATTCTCCATCCGCATCAGCTTGTTCGTCGCCCTGATGGGGACCTTCATCGGCGCCGTGTTAGGGACCAGTCTCGGGTTTGCGCGCCCCATTTCCGTGGCCGGGTCGACGATTTGATTATGGTCCTCATCGATTTCCAGGCCGCCCTGCCTTTTCTTATACTTGCCCTGGCGGTTCTTGCATTTTTCGAGAACAGCTTCCTGCTGTTTGTCCTGGTGATGGGTATCTATGGGTGGGAGCGCTATGCCCGAATCGTTCGTGGCCTGGCATTATCCGCCAGTTCCACTGGCTATGCGGTTTCCATGCGCGTGCCTGGCGCTACTCCGGCCCGTATCTACCTTCGCCACATTCTGCCTAACGTGTCCAGTGCGATCATCGTCAACATGACCCTCAATTTTCCGGAAACAATACTGGTGGAAACCTCGCTGTCATTTCTTGGGTTAGGAATCCAGCCACCGCTTACAAGCCTGGGCAATATGGTCGGGTTCGGCCGTGACTATTTGTTAACCGCATGGTGGATCGTGGTTTTACCGTCGATCGTGATTTTCGTCACCAGCCTGGCCTTCAGCCTGCCAGGTGACTGGCTTCGAGACGAACTTGATCCAACGCTACGGGGCAATTGATTCGGTTTGGGGTGAAAATTCCCAGGGAAATTACTAAAACCATAATCCACTAATTTCTGGTTTGCCAATCCCGGAGCGCGGTTTATTGTGCTGTAGGTTTCATTGCCAGATAAAATGATCTGTTAGTGAACACTTGTACAGAATCTCCAGGAAAACAGAAGTCAATGGGTGACCCTTGGCATAGTGGCACCATGAGCCCATTCTGCGCGATGGCGTGATCGTCGGACATTTAACCTCGGGCGATTATGGACATA
>CBDUSZ010000282.1:0-4062 GCA_965370015.1 uncultured bacterium
TCTCTCCAGCAAGAAAAGTAACCAAAAGTGCCGCCCCCAAACAAGCCCTTTAATCGTCAAAATAGTGCCCATATCAGGGTCGGCCCACACGCGCTCCCGGCACGGGTGGGCCTGAAATGGCATCCCTGCCATTTCACCCTGATCTGAACACTATTTTGCCGAGGGCTTGAAAGGGGAGGATGAAAAAATCATAACCTGAAGTCTGGGTTTTTTAATCGCCCTCTTTGTGTGCTGGAAATGAACCGATTTTGGTGGGTCTACGGACAGGGATGTCCGTAGAGCTTCATCGAGCAGGATGCGAGTTGAAGCGTGCCCGCCTAAATCGGTTTATTTCCAGGTAGCCGCCAGGCCACACAATTGGGCTGCCCTTTCTTTGGTGCCTTTCTTTTGGCATAAAAGAAAGACACTCGCGCACTTACTCTTAAAATTGCTACGAAGTAAGGTAAGTCCTGGTGTGCGAAACCCAAATCCGATTATATTAAAACAATGTAACAAAAGCCTTGGTGTGCGAAACACTGCTTCGATTATTATCATGCGGCACAATATCCGGCGGATATCAAACATTACGCCTTCGGCAAAGTAACCCCCTTCTGCCCCTGATACTTCCCCCCTCGATCCTTATACGAGGTCTCACAAACCTCATCCGCTTCAAAAAACAGCATCTGCGCAACACCTTCGTTAGCGTAAATTTTTGCTGGTAACGGCGTGGTATTGGAGAACTCAAGCGTCACGTGTCCTTCCCACTCGGGTTCCAGTGGTGTGACATTGACAATGATGCCGCATCGCGCATAAGTCGACTTGCCCAGGCAGATGGTCAAAACACTGCGCGGTATGCGAAAAAATTCAACCGTACGTGCCAGTGCAAAAGAATTTGGCGGGATAATACAAACATCGGAATGTACGTCGACGAAGCTATTGTCGTCGAAGTTCTTGGGGTCGACAATGGCCGAATTGATATTGGTGAATATCTTAAACTCGTTTGCACAACGTACATCGTAGCCGTAGCTCGAAGTACCGTAGGAAATTATCCTGCCATTTTCGGATTCCCGTACCTGCCCGGCTTCGAATGGCTCGATCATGCCCTCGTCCTCGGCCATACGTCGAATCCAGCGATCTGATCTTATACTCACGATTTAGCCCTGTAAAATTTGATCCGGCAGTATATCGATTAGAGGTAGTTGCCGTCTATCGCACCACCGCCCGTATCTCCAAATTCAGCGTTTATAAAGTGAATTCGCGGAAATACTCGAACAGGAAGTCGCTAAAGGCTTTTACCCGACGCGATACCAGCCGCCCCGGGGGATAGAGTGCATACATGCCGGCTTGCGGGCGCGGGAAGTCGGTAAGGATCGGTATTAACTTACCACTATCGATATAGGCCTGCAGAAAAAACAACGGTCCTGCAGTTATAGCCAGGCCCGCGCAAGCAACATTCGCCAAAAACTCCCCATTATTCGCACTCAGGCGATACCTTAAACGAGTGGTGACACGTCCTTCCTTGTCGTCGAATGCCCACTGTTGTCCGATCTGAAGATTACTGTAAACCAGCAATTGATGTTGCGACAATTCAGACGGGTGCTGCGGTGTGCCATATCTGTGTAAATAATCGGCACTCGCGCAAACCGCAAAATTCACGCTCGCCAGTTTGCGTGCAATCAGGCTTGAGTCCTGGAGGTTGCCGACACGAACCGCCAGGTCAAAGCCCTCTTCCACCAGATCGACTTCCCGATCGTTTAATTCGACTTCCATTTCGACCTCCGAATGACTAGTCATAAATGTTGCAATCGGTACCGACAGGTGACTGATACCAAGCGCTAGCGGTGCCGTCAGTTTTATTTTTCCGGACAACTTGCTTTGCGTATCCGAAACAATGCGTTCGGCGTCGTTCAGGTCGGACAACAAACTGACCGCTCGCTGATAAAAATGCCTACCTGCCTCAGTGAGCGATAATTTTCGCGTAGTCCGCCGCATTAATTGCACCCCGAGGCGTTTTTCCAGTTGGCTTACTCGTCGGCTCAGCACCGACTTGGCAACTCCGAGCTTATCCGCGGCATGACTAAAACTATGTCGGTCAACAACAGCAACAAAAGCCTCAAGCTGTTCAAATTTATTCATATTGTTCCATAATTGCGCACAGTGTTTTACATTTATCTGTATTTATTAATTTATTTAGAACAATAATAATACCCGCGTTCTTAACCAGGAGACAATCAAAATGAATAAAGAAATGATTAATAATGTATCTACACTAGCGGGTCGCGTGCTGATTGCGGTCATGTTTATCATTGCCGGATACGGAAAATTTGGTGGTTACGAAGGCACCCAGGGATACATGGAATCTGTCGGTGTACCCGGAATACTACTGCCAGCGGTAATAGCACTCGAGTTACTTGGAGGCATCGCAATTTTAATAGGTTACCAGACTAAAATTGCTGCCATATTGCTGGCCGGATTCACCTTGCTCACCGCAATTATTTTCCACAGCGATTTCAGCCAGCAAATGCAGATGATCTTGTTTATGAAAAACCTGGCCATCAGCGGTGCATTTTTGCTGCTTTTCGTCCATGGCCCCGGTCAGTGGGCAGTGAATTCAAACAATTAATCGAAGGACAGCCAAAATGAACTCTAAAACACGCATTCTGCGTATCGATGCAAGTGCCAGCGTTAACACCTCGAACAGTAAAAAACTCGGAGATGAACTGGTGAACAGGCTAACGGTTTTGCATCCAGGTGCGATCGTGCATCGGCGGGATCTGAACCAGGATATTGACCTTATCGATGAAAGTTGGGTGGAGGCAAATTTCACCCCGGCTGAGCAACGCAGCGAAGCACAGCAGCAGCGCCTCGCTTTTTCTGATGAACTGATCGATGAAATCAAGCAGGCCGATGCCATCGTATTGACCACACCGATGTATAACTTCGGCATACCGGCGACATTGAAGTCCTGGATCGATTTGATTTGTCGTGCCGGTGTTACGTTTCAATACACCGCCGATGGCCCTGTCGGCCTGATCAGCGGCAAGCGCGTTGATGTTATCATCACAACCGGCGGTGTACCCCTGCAAAGCCCGGTAGACTTTGTCAGCGACTACCTGTTGCAATTATTTCGCTTTATCGGTTTCGAGGATATTAATATTATTGGCGCTGACCAGATGAGTGTAGATGCGGATAGCAGTTATCAAAATGCGCTCGATCAAATCGAGCAAAACTACATTGTGAATTCCGCAGCCTGAAGGAGATAGCCATGACCGATAGCAGTAAAAGCGCAACACGGAAGCTTAAAAGCCTGATCACCGGCATGCCTACAACCGATGGCGCCGGCGTCAAATTAGTACGGGTCATAGGCCAACCGGCACTCCAGGAACTCGACCCATTCCTGCTATTAGACGCGTTTCGCTCGGATAACCCGGATGACTACATCGCCGGCTTTCCATCGCATCCACATCGCGGATTTGAAACGGTCACCTACCTGTTAGAGGGCCGTATGCGTCACAAGGATAACGCCGGAAACGAAGGTGTCATCGAACCCGGCGGCATCCAGTGGATGACTGCTGGCAAGGGCATTATTCACTCGGAAATGCCCGAGCAGGAAGACGGCAGGCTAGAAGGTTTTCAGCTCTGGATTAACTTGCCAGCCTCGCACAAGATGACCCAACCGGCTTACCAGGAGTACGGTGTCGATAATATTCCCCTGGAAACACGAACCGGTGCCAGTATCAGGGTGATTACCGGCGAAACATCGCTAGGTACAAAGGGCCCAGTTTCACAACCTTTGACCGAGCCGTTGTATCTGGATGTTAGTCTCGAAACTAACACAGCCTTCTCAGAGGCCATACCTGAGTTACACAATGCTTTTGTTTATGTCATCCAGGGCTCGGTCAGGCTAGAAAGCGAGCAGGGTGAAACCGTCAGCGTAACCCGAGATCAGCTGGCAGTCCTCAGCCAGGGCACCTCTATCGATCTCGAAACTCAGCAGCAGGCTGCCCGGTTTCTATTGATCGCAGGCAAACCAACAGGCGAACCCATCGCACGCAGTGGACCGTTTGTGATGAACAGCCAGGC
>CBDUSZ010000283.1:0-4014 GCA_965370015.1 uncultured bacterium
TATTTTTCTCCTTCTTCGGATTCTTCGGCTGGCGAATCTTTGGCTGGTGAATCTTCGGCTGGCGACCCTTCGGCTGATGATTCTTTGGCTGGTGAATCTTCGGTGGCCTCAGCTTCTGCCTGATCTGCCACTTCCACTTTGGATTCGGGCTCGCTGGCGGACTCATCGCCTGAATCGGCCTCGACTTTCGGTGCAGGTTTGCGATCGACTGTCTTGGCAGATTCTTCGCGCTCGACTTCAACCATCATGACTGATTTCTCAGTAATCGCCGATTTGCAGCTTAACGTTAAATGACGCAGTACCGCGTCGTTGAAGCGAAATGCACTTTCGATTTCATCGAGTAATTCCTGCGAGCATTCGATATTCATCAGCACATAGTGTGCCTTATGAATCTTCTTGATCGGGAACTCTAGCTGGCGGCGACCCCAGTCTTCCTCGCGGTGTACTACACCACCGGAATTGGTAATCATGCTGCGATAACGCTCGGTCATCGCGGGCACCTGCTCACTCTGGTCAGGGTGGACCAGAAACACGATTTCGTAATGTTTCATATTTCTCCCTATGGGATGAAAAAGCCCCCAGATACATTTACCTGTGGAGCAAGGAGTGCTGCGCTTTTTAGTTCAGTTTAAACCTGCTAATCTGCGCTAGCGGAAAGCCGCGGATTCTACCCGAGCGATGCGCTAGCTGCAAGCCCTTCTTGAGCGTAAAATCTCATATAAACAAACCCCGGTAGCCACCGACACATTGAGGCTTTCCACCGTGCCCTGCATCGGTAACTTTATCAAATGATCACATTGCTCCGCGGTGAGACGTCTTAGACCATCTCCTTCCGCTCCCATGACCAGGGCAACAGGCGATTTGTAGTCAAATTCATACAATCCAGCCATTGCCTCGCCACTGGTTCCATAGATCCACACACCGGCCTTTTTCATCTCTTTTAAACAACGCGAAATATTGGTGACTTCGAGTAAAGGCACCGTTTCAGCACCACCAGCCGCGACTTTACGCACTGTCGCGGTCATACCCGCGGATCGATTTTTGGGGATAATTACCGCATCCACCCCGGTCGCATCCGCAGTGCGCAGGCAGGCCCCCAGGTTGTGTGGATCCTGTACGCCATCCAGCACTAAATATAACGAACGTTGATGATTTTGCTGCAGTAGCTGTTCCAGCGTGAGCGCAGTTGGAGATGACTCGATGATCTGCAATACGCAACCCTGGTGCTTCGCACTGCCGCTTAAATCGGTGAGTAATTCACGCGACTCAAAGCGCACCGGCAGCCTGGACTGTCGAGCGTTTGCGATTAGCGACAGCAGGCGAGGATTTTTACCTTCGGTACAAAGCAGTTCGACACAGGATTGTAGAGAATGCTGCAGCATCTTGCTGATCGCGTGAAAACCGTAGATATAAGACTGGCTCATCGGCAATTAATATTTTTTAGCTGATTTCTTATTTCTCTTACCGCGCGCTGCTGATTTCCGCGTTTTTGCAGGCTTGCGCTTTTTTCCCTTTGCCGAACGGTGTGGTTTATCCTCTGGCTCGTTCAGGCTGGCGACTAAATCGAAGTCGATCTTGCGATCTTCCATATCAACCCTGGCTACTTTTACCTGGAGTCGATCGCCCAGTTGATAGCTGCGATTCGTCATTTCCCCCACCAACTGGTGTCGCACCGGGTCGAATTGATAATAATCGCGTTTCAAGGCGGTAACGTGAACCAGGCCATCGATGAGCAAATCTTCGAGTTGCACAAAAAGGCCAAAGCTGGTGACGCTGGTGACGATGCCATGAAACTGCTGGCCGATATGTTTTAGCAGGTATTCACACTTCAACCAGTCGGCTGCATCACGCGACGCATCGTCGGCACGCCGCTCGAAACGTGAACAGCTCTCGCCGAGGCCGGTCATGCGAGCCAGGTCGTAATCATAATTGCTATTGTTACCCTGCCGTATCCAGTGTTTGATACCACGGTGTACCAGTAAGTCAGGATAGCGTCGAATCGGCGAGGTAAAATGGGCGTAATCTTTAAGTGCCAGGCCAAAATGACCCGTTTTTGTATCCGGGCTGTAACTTGCCTGTAATAGCGAACGCAATATTACGGTTTGTATCATCGCAAATTCAGGCATGAGCTTGATTTGCTCGATCACGTTGGCGTAGTCCTGCGGGGTCGGATTCTCTACCGCCAGGGAGATACCAAACCCCGATAAAAATTCAGTCAGCTTCACCAGCTTATCGCTATTTGGGCCAGCGTGAATGCGAAATAGCGAAGGAATCTTGTGCTTTTTAAGCAATCGGGCGGCGCTCATATTCGCCGCAATCATGCACTCTTCGATCAACTGGTGGGCTTCATTGCGCGTTCCAGGCACGATCGACTCTATCTTGCGTTGATCGTTGTATATGAACACAACTTCACGCGTTTCAAATTCTATCGCATGGCGCTTTTTACGTGCTTTGGCTAGCGCCTGGTAAACCAGCTTGAGATTTTCAAGATCATTAATCACCTTTTCTAACGCGGCATGAGCTGGTTTTTCACCTGCAAAAAGAGTTGCCGCTACATCGTCGTAGATCAGCCGTGCATGCGAGTGGATGACGCCCTCAAAAAAATCATAACTTTTAATCACACCCTGACGATTCACTTCCATGCAACAGATCAGACAAAGTCGATCGAGTTCGGGATTTAGCGAACACAGGCCGTTTGACAGTATCTCGGGTAACATCGGCACCACTTCGCCGGGAAAGTAAACCGAAGTGCCACGCAAAACGGCTTCCGCATCGAGCGCCGAATCAATCGTCACGTAGTGTGCGACATCGGCAATCGCCACATACAACTGATAGCCGTCATCGCATGGCCTGCAATACACCGCGTCGTCAAAGTCACGCGCATCGGCACCATCGATGGTCACAAAAGGCAGTTGGCGGAGGTCCTTACGATTGCTTTTGTCGGATTCAGCCACACGGTCGCTCAAGGCCTCAATCTCGTATAAAACTTCCGCGTTCCAGTGATGCGGTATGCTATGCGTGTTCAGGGCTATCGTCACTTCCATGCCCGGCGCATTATCCTGGCCCAGCACCGATTCAACAATACCGATCGGTTGGGTATGCTGGGTTGGGTATTCACTGATTCGAACAACGACAATATCGCCCGGACTGGCAACATGTCCAACGTCGCGATTAAGCAGAATATCCTGCGTCAGTCGCTTGTCATCGGGTATCACGTATTCGATGCCGCTTTCCCGGTGAAAGCGACCAACCACACTCTGATGTGCGCGTTCGAGCACTGCAACTAGCGCGCCTTCGCGGCGCTCACGACGCGCGTCATAGTTTGTTATTTTAACCGCAGCTTTATCGCCATTCATCAGCTTGCGCATCTGTCGCTCCGGCAAAAAAATATCCTTACCACCGGATTCAGGGGTTAGAAATCCAAACCCGTCAGCGTGAGCCTGCACGTAACCCTTTTCCAGATCCATGTGATCGAAGCTCAAATAACCACCGCGCCGATTACGGAATATTTGGCCGTCTCGTACCATCGCATTGAGCCGACGCCGCAAGGCCTCGATACGTGTCTCATCGTCATACTGCAACGAATTGGCAATATGCTCTTGCGGAACCGGAACCGAATCGGCGGCAATTAAATTCAGCAGGAACTCACGGCTCGCAATAGGCTGTTCGTATTTAGCCTTTTCGCGGGTCGCAAATGGGTCACTGGACAATCGAGTTGGTTTCTTCGGCATGGGCTTTCCCTGTAAAGACCGCGAGTATATAGAAAGCCGCCAGATCGCACTAGGAATCTGTCTCAAACCGGCATTGCCCTGGTAACGACCACCTGAGCCCAACAGACATCTAAACAAGATTGACAACCTGATTCAGTGGTGTATATTCCCGCGCCATGCCCAGATGGCGGAATTGGTAGACGCGCTAGCTTCAGGTGCTAGTGACCGTAAGGTCGTGGAGGTTCAAGTCCTCTTCTGGGCACCACAATATCTTCATTTATCACTCTATTCATATTCGTTTCGA
>CBDUSZ010000284.1:0-3999 GCA_965370015.1 uncultured bacterium
TGAACCTGCGGTTGGTGTGATCGAAGTTGGGCATATTCATTTTTCACCTTTAATGCAGGGTAGCGCAATATCGACAGAGGCAATGTACCTGATGATGAAACTGGTATTTGATGACCTCGGTTATCGGCGATACGAATGGAAGTGCGATGCGCTTAATGTTCCCTCCTGCGCTGCGGCAAAGCGACTAGGATTTGAATTTGAAGGCATTTTTCGACAGGCTACCATTTACAAGCAACGTAACCGGGACACGGCCTGGTACTCGATACTGGATGGCGAGTGGCCGGTTATAAAACAGGCATTTGAAGCATGGCTGAAAACTGAAAATTTTGACACTGAGGGTAATCAGTTGAGCAGTCTTTCAATCGAAATGCTTGAGGCACTAAAAGGTGCTCGCTAACCCGGCGACTTTTTCACAGATTGAGTAGGGTCGATTGAATTTAACTCTACCTGGGTTTCCATCAATAAATTGGCCAATGAATCGATATCGATCAGGGATCGAGCACTCCGACGCACCTCGATCCAACGAAAACGAACTGAGTTACGCACGATTTCCTCATCCCTTTCTTTTAGTTCATCGGCGATAGGTGCCCAGTAGTACAGAGCTTCTGGACTCTGGCTGAATATCGCGTCATCCACGCGATCCTGCGTCCAGTCGCAGGTGCTAATTCTGTGTCGTGTTTTTTCTATCGCAGCCTCTATGTCCTCCCCAGCCTCTTGCGGGATTTCAGTATCAAGTAAAATTCTTTCAAGTATAGATGGCAACAAAGTATCAATTTCAGTGGCTTTTATCTGGCCTGACTGGTGTATCAACAATCCGGTAAAAATGCACAGGTCTGAGGTACAGGCAAGCCAGATATGCCATTTGGCGATATTGATCGAGGTCAGAATGTCGGGGTTTTTAAAAAGTTCAGGGAAACGTGTACCAACCCGCGTTTTCAAATAACCATATAAGGAGGTCTGGGTGACATGGCTAGCCCTACTATTAATGAACTGCGCCAGAGCCTCGGGGTTACTAATAAGCTTGTTACTTTTTTGACTACCGATCCCTATGTAACGGCTAAGTGTGCGCCAGGAACTCGGGGACAGAAGGAGAGATCTTAATGAATTGACAGTTTTCAGAATGTTCACCGGTTAATTTTTAGGTTTTGTTACTATTTGTAACAGTTACATAAGGGTTGACGCCAAAAGTTGTGGATAAGTTACGTCCTTGACCATATTAGCAGAGTTTTAGTCTGTAATAATGCAAAAACATGTGCGATATTACGTTAGCGAAAATAATAAAAATAGATATTCGCATATCCATAATGTTTGATTTTCTTTCTAATAATAGTTAAGGGGGATGTATGAGTACAGACACTTCCAGGAGAGAGGAGCATTGGCAAAGAACTAGAAAGCTAATGTTCGTCACTCTGACAATTTGGTTTATTTTCTCTTTTGTAGTTCATTGGTTTGCTGGTTCACTTAACGCATATACATTTCTTGATTTTCCTCTCGGCTTTTATATGGCCGCGCAGGGATCTGAAGTTATATTTGTAATCACCTTGTTCTGGTTTGTCAAATCCCAGCACGCTATTGACCGCGATTGCGGTTTCGCAGAGGAGGAATAAGCGATGCTAAATGAAGATTTTACCAAAAAAGGTTCGTTTATAGACAATCTGCCGAAGGTATACGGCATGTATACGGGTGGATTCCTGGCGTTTGTTCTGTTAATGGCCATCCTTGAACAAATGGGAGTCGGTTCGGAAACGATCGGCATTCTGTTTGTTGCCTTTACTATCGTAATTTATGCAGCCATAGGCTGGTTATCCAGAACTATGGCTGTTGATGCTTATTACGTCGCAGGTCGACAAGTTCCGGCGGTGTTTAACGGCATGGCAACAGCAGCAGACTGGATGTCAGGTGCATCTTTCGTCGCGATGGCCGGTGGTATCTACTTCGGTGGCCACGGTTACCTGGCTTTTGTCGTTGGCTGGACCGGTGGTTATATACTGGTGGCCTCGCTAATGGCACCCTACCTGCGTAAGTTTGGTTGTTATACGGTACCTGATTTCATCGGTACGCGTTATGGCGGCAACCTGCCTCGATTCCTCGGTGTCGTAGTACTGGCAGTTGCATCATTTACTTACGTAACTGCGCAGATCAATGCTACTGGAACAATCGCAGCGCGTGCATTGCAGATACCATTTGAAGTAGGCGTCTGGTTCGGCCTTCTGGGTATATTGCTTTGCTCCATGCTCGGTGGTATGCGGGCAGTAACCTGGACCCAGGTTGCTCAATACATCGTATTGATCATTGCTTACCTGGTGCCGGTATTCTGGATGTCAAACAAGCAGGGCTTCGGTCTGATCCCACAATTCGTCTACGGTGACGCAGTTCAGCGCATTACCGAACTGGAAGCGATGTACAACATGGGATCGCTAGAAGCTGTAGCGGGAGCGAAGGCTGGATTGAAGGCTCTGTCTGTGCCTTATGCCGCGGCAGGTGATAGCTGGAAGTTCGTCACCCTGGTGTTTTGTATGATGACTGGTACGGCCTCATTGCCACACATCCTGATGCGCTACTTCACCACTCCTTCGGTGAAAGCAGCTCGTCAATCGGTTGCATGGTCTCTGATGTTCATCTTCCTGCTGTACTTCACAGCACCTGCACTGGCGACCTTCACCAAGCTGCAAATTCTCGATCCTAATCTCGCAACCGGTATTATTGGCAAGTCAATTGCCGATGTTCAGGCGCTCGACTGGATTCAGAAGTGGAGTAATGTGGGCTTCCTGCAGATCATCGATGCCAATAAAGACGGTATATTGCAACTCAACGAGTTCTTTATGCGCGGCGATATCGTAGTACTGGCAACCCCGGAAATCGCGGGACTGCCTTATGTTATCTCTGGTCTGGTAGCAGCGGGTGGTATGGCGGCAGCGATGTCGACAGCCGACGGACTTCTACTTGCAATCGCAAATGCACTGTCTCACGATCTGTACTACAAGATCATCGATCCTAGCGCAGATACCAAACACCGTTTGCTGGTGGCACGTGTTTTGTTACTCGCTATCGGTGCAGCCGCTGCGTTTGTAGCCAGCTTGAAGCTGACCAGTATACTCGGTGCAGTGGCCTGGGCATTCGACTTTGCCGCTTCCGGATTGTTCTTCCCGATCGTTCTGGGTATCTGGTGGAAGCGTGCAAACCGTCAAGGTGCGATCGCTGGTATGACGCTTGGTTTCCTCACCGGTACCTGGTATCTCTACATGATACGCTGGGGCGGTATGGATATCTGGTTTGGTATTGACCACTTGCGCTTCGCTATTATCGGAATGCCTGTGAGTTTGGCTGCCATGGTAATCGTCTCTTTGATGACGCCAGAGCCAGATGCAGAAACCCAGGCGATGGTAGACGAGATTCGTGTACCTTCAGGCGAAACGGTTCTGAGTTCTTCACACTAATAATAAAGTAGTTGTAGGTATTGAAGCCGAGGCCTTGTGTCTCGGCTTTTTTTGCTTTAAAAGAGACTGAGTTGAAACAAATGCCGAGGAAAGTATAGTGATTGAAGGTTTTCCTATTTGGGTAGTCAGCATCGACTACCTGTTGGGAGTCGTGATGTGGACATTAATCGGCCGCTTTGCGATGGGTATTTTTCTGTCCGAGGACAGCTCGTTTTTCTTCATGCGATTTTTTGTCAATTCGACAAATCCAGTGATCAAACTTTTTGCAATAGTGACGCCCAGCTTCCTGGTCCAACCTCTGATACCGTTATATGTCGCCTGGTTTTTCTTTATGGTGCGCTTTTATGTGATGCCCTGGCTACTGGGCTATTCGGTGATGGGTATGTTGTCGTTTCCATTGGAAACCGAGTTTGCTCATGGCGTAGCAAGAATGATAGGATTTTTCTCCGATTAAGCCGCACATCCTGTTGTTTAATCAACGCTATTCCGTATAATCGCGAGCCTGATTTATAGTCGCGTAGCTCAGTTGGTTAGAGCACCACCTTGACATGGTGGGGGTCGG
>CBDUSZ010000285.1:0-3961 GCA_965370015.1 uncultured bacterium
CCATTGTGATGTCAAAGTTTACCTCTCCCCCGCATCGGTTATCGTGGCGAGAGAGGTTGATGCTGAACCGTGCGGGAGGCCAATACCTGACGGTCTGAGTTTGTTAGCTGGTTCTGAAGACGCCTGGATTACACTCTTCCCGGAGCGTGATCGTTAGTATGAATATTCGGCCCACAAGAGATATAGAAGGGTATTTAATTAATCCTGACGAATGGAATGAGGACATTGCAAATAAACTGGCTAACGAAGAAGATATTGAGCTAAATAAAACTTATTGGTCAATACTGAATTTTATGCGGGAGTACTATAACGAACATAAAATAACTCCGGATGTTCGTCACTTAATCCATTATCTGGCAGCTGAAAATAAATGTGAAAAAAGAGAAGCAAAGAATTTCATTTTCAAATTGTTCCCCTATGGGTACGTGAAACAGGCATGCAAAATTGCTGGAATGAAGAGGCCACGCGCCTGGAGTACGGGTTAAAATGCCTGACAATCGCATTAATGCTGGTCGATTTTACACACAGCGTCACTTCGTTCTGCTCGGCCAGAAAGGGGTCGGTGACAAATGATAATCATTCGCGAATGTCACCGACCCCTTTAATTGCAAAGAGGTGCGAGCATAAAAACTATTAGTATATTAGGCAGTGGGTGGCTTGGGCTCCCATTGGCTGAACATTTCATCTTGATGGGTCACCCTGTTAAAGCTACAACCACAACAGATAGCCGTCTACCTGAACTGGAGCGTATCAAAGCTGATCCATTCATCATCGATATTGGGAAAACCTCGAGCCATTTTCAGACTTTCCTTCAGGCGGATATTCTAATAGTAAATATCCCATCCAAAAATACACAGCATTTTAGTGACCTGATAAAAGAAATAGAAAAATCTGAAGTAAGGAAAGTATTATTCGTAAGTTCTATTTCAGTTTATGAAAATAGGAACGAGACCATTTCAGAGTCAAATGGCAAAGAATCAAAATTAAATCCTTTGTCGGCGATTGAAGATATGTTTAGGCAAAGCAGTAAATTCCGAGCCACGATAATCAGGTTTGGCGGGTTAATAGGCTACAGTCGGAACCCGGGAAGGTTTTTTAATAACGGGAGACCGGTTCGCAATCCTGATTCCAATGTAAACCTGATTCATCGAGATGACTGCATTAATATTATCAGCCAAATTATCGAACAAGATATTTGGGCTGAGGATTTTAATTGTTGCGCCGATACTCATCCAAACAAAAGGGAGTTCTACACTCAGGCGACAAAACAAATAGGTGCTCCCGCTCCTGACTTTGACGAATCAGGTGGCATGTCATTTAAAATAATCAGCAATCAAAAAGTGAAACGAGTTTTAAATTACTCGTTTTTGCATCCTGACTTAATGAAAATAAAGTTTGAGTAAAGGAACAAATGGACGCTACCCTTATACCCTGAATCAGCTCATCTTCCATCTCGGCGTATCATCTGCGTCAAATTCAAATATCTCATTATCGATGTATACCGGTTCATCATTAATCATGCCCGGGTAGGTCGGGCCATGCTCTGTGAGAGCGTTACGCGCCTGTATCTGTGGGTGTCCAGCTGGATCACATGGAAAAACCACCATTTCAAAACAACAATCCACGGAGGCGAAAAGCTGGTTCCAGTGCTTAGCGGGATGCTGAGATATGAGCTGATTCACTTCGTAGATTAAGTCGGTCTGCGGCATGGTTTCAAACTGGCGCGCGATCCATTCAGGTCGATCCACGGTCTCGCAGAAACGTTGCCAGAAATGTGATTCAACAGCGCCGAGGGTGACAAATTGACCGTCCGCGCATTGATAGATGTTGTAACAGGCGGCGCCGCCATTGATGAGACTTTCGGCGCGGGCAGATTCATGCTTTAACAGTGGATAATATTGCCAGGAGAGAATGGTTTCGAACAGGCTGATGTCGAGATATGCACCTTTGCCGCTATGCCCGCGCGCGTATAATGCGCCCAGAATGGTGATACTGGCCTGCATCGCACCGGCATGATCGACAACCGGTGGATATCCTATTACCGGTCTTGCGCTGGTGCCATTGACTTGTAATGCGCCACTGGCGGCATTGTAATTAATGTCGTGGCCCGCTCTTAGCCTGTACGGGCCGGTTTGTCCGTATCCGGAGAGTGCACAGTGAATCAGACGTGGATTTAACTGCTCCAATACATCGCGTCCAAAGCCAAGCCTTTCTATTACGCCGGGACGAAAAGACTCCAGCAAAATATCGGCATCGATAATCAAATCGCGCAGGCACTGCTTGCCTGCGTCTGATTTTAAATCGAGCCGACAAATTCGCTTTCCGCGGTTCAGGTGACGATAGATTACTGACAGGGAGTCGTTCGAATCATGCATGAAACGGCGCATCGGGTCGCCATCGGGTGGTTCGACTTTAATCACCTCGGCGCCGAGGTCGGCGAGCTGGCGGGTTGCGAAAGGACCAGGGATAAACTGCGATAAATCAAGCACCTTGATGCCGCCCAGAAAGCGCCCGGATGGCTGGTTAGAATCGGTGTTCAAGATTTTTTCAATCGTATTTACGGATATCGTCGATGACTTTGCCGTCATTGGGCAGACTGTCGGTATCGACCAGTTCCACCTCGCCACGAAGTTTGCAAACCTGGCGAATGCTATCGACTACTGCTGCACGTAGAGAGCTATCAGCATCGTTAGTTTCGCATAGCAATTTGATCTGGTCGGATTCATCGATCCATTCGATAATGAGTCGTGCCTTGATAATTTCGGGGTGTCGTTTCACCACCTTGTCGACCTGCTCGGGATGGATAAACATACCGCGTACTTTTGCAGTCTGGTCGGCACGCCCCATCCAGCCCTTAATCCTTTGATTGGTGCGGCCGCAAGGGCTGACACCGGGCATGATGGCCGACAGGTCTCCGGTAGCAAAACGGATTAACGGGTAATCCGGGTTCAGGCTGGTCACCACCACCTCGCCGACTTCACCCTCGGCGACCAGGTCGCCAGTGCCGGGACGAACGATTTCGAGATAAACCTCCTCGTCGATAATCAGACCCTGTTGCGCGCTGGATTCGTAGGCGATCACGCCAAGATCAGCTGTGGCATAACATTGTTGAGTGCGAATGCCGCGTTCGACAAAGCTGGATCGTAGCGAAGGGGGGAGGGCCTCACCGCCGACCAGTGCCTTATTCATCGAGCGCACATCGCTACCCAGCTCGGCGGCCTTGTCGAGGATAATTTTTAAAAATGATGGCGTGCCGGCATAAGCCTGCGTCGATAGATCGACAATGGTTTGCACCTGTAATTCGGACTGTCCGACACCCGCTGGAATGACGCTGCAGCCGAGCGCATGGGCGCCGCTGTCGACCATCGATCCGGCAGGGGTGAAATGATAGGAAAAGCAATTTTGAATCAGGTCGCCAGGGCGAAAACCGGCGGCGTATAGTGTACGTGCGAATCGCCAGTAATCGCGACGATTATTGCCGGGTTCATAAATCGGCCCGGGTGAGGCAAATACGTGCGCCAACTCTGGCGCGGCGATTGTGGCGTATCCACCAAATGGACGGTTGCCCTGCTGTTGTTCGATTAATTCGGATTTGCGCGTAATGGGAAGTCTGGCGATTGCCCCGGCATCGGTAATGTCGACTGGATCGACGTCGGCAAGCAGTGATTTATAGATGGGAGCCTTGTCTTTAGCATGCGCGATTTGCGCGCTGACCGCCTGGATGAGTGCCTGCTGGCGTTCCTCAGGGTTGCGGGTTTCTAACGAATCATAATGTTCGGTCACTTCAAATCCCCCGGTATATGGTTTTTAAGCCCCGTCATTCCTGTGCAGGCGGGAATGACGACATTGATTGGTTAATCGCCAATGGCGCTCAGAAAAATAGTTATTTCCCCCAAGGGCATTTTCTATGCCAATCAGAACGGGGGGTTATGTACAGGATGTACGGTATGCCGATTTTGCA
>CBDUSZ010000286.1:0-3957 GCA_965370015.1 uncultured bacterium
CCCTTAGGTGGATACATTATGGTGAACATGACCTGGCTCTATTAAGGCGAACATCAGGTGGCTTCATTAAGCCGATCACAGGGTGGCTCCATTACGGTGAACATGGAATGGCTCCATATGGGTGATCATTAACAATAACTGATAAGGAAATTCACAACCAGATAAATCAGCTTGTTCGTAGTAGAAACAATGCGATACATCCAGACGCAGTTAAAACAAATTCTTGTAGAGGAAAAACTATATTTAACCTTAATCATGATCATATTGATGCTTGGTTTAATATAGTTCATTTGTTTTTATCGAAGCTAGATAGCCAAGCCTGAAGGTTTGGGAATGTTAGAAATTTTGTGTCAATTCTTTAACGTACAGCATAATGCTGTTAGGAGAATTGATTATGAGAGACAAATTTTATTTTAATAAAGCCCTAAAGCGATTCAGTCTGGGCAAGCGATTAGTGGTAAGGATGGTGTGTTAGTACCCTTGCTAAAACAGTTAACTGAAGCCTCGTTAGAAGCCGAATCCGCATTCTGCTCAGCGCAGTGTAACCAACTCAATGCTCTATGTAAGCGAAGTGATAAGCTTTGCGGAATGCCGGCTCTAATCTCACGATGCTTTTCTTTTAGTTGGGAAAATTGCATCTCCTCTTCCACGGCTACCCCACATTTAATGCGACTGAATTTTATTTTTGAGAGTACTTAGGTATACAGCAATCTGGGCTCAGAAGTCGAGGGTGTTGATTATTTGCAAAGAAAATTTTCCCCCAAAGAGTTTATTCAGCACTCAATTTTTTTGCCAAACCACCCAGGGTAAGGCCCTGCACCGTGATAGAAAAAACAACAATCACGTAAGTAATGGTCAGCAGCAGGTCACGGCCCTCGAAGGCTGGCAGCGACAACGCCAACGCGATGGATATGCCGCCGCGCAATCCGCCCCAGGTCATCAGCTTGACCGCATGCGGAGAAAAGCTGCGGAAAGGCCGCAGCAGGGTTACCGAAAAACCGACACTGACAAAGCGCGCCAACAGCACCAGCGGAATCATCAGAACCCCTGCCAGCAGATACTGGCCCTGTAAGCTAATAATCAGCATTTCCAAACCAATAAGTACAAACAGCAGCGCGTTCAGGATTTCGTCCAGCAGTTCCCAGAAGCTGTCCAGGTGCGAACGGGTGGTATCGGACATAGCCAGACTGCGCCCCATGTTGCCGATTAAAAGCCCGGCCACCACCACCGCGATAGGGCCAGAAACATGAATGGTCTGGGCAAAGGTGTAACCGCCAATTACCAGCGCCAGGGTCAGCAGTACCTCGACCTTGTAATCATCCAGAGATTTGAGCATCAGGAAGGTTATCCAGCCGATAAACAAACCGAAGAGCGCACCACCTATTGCCTCTTCGGCAAAAACCAGCGCCACATTACCCAGGGTAATATCTTTGCCACTGGTGGCAATACCCAGCAGCACCAGAAATATTACCACCCCTACGCCATCGTTAAACAGCGACTCGCCAGTGATTTTGGTTTCCAGTGATTTGGCCACCCCGGCCTGCTTGAGTATGCCCAAAACGGCAATGGGATCGGTGGGCGAAATGAGCGCACCAAATAATAGGCAATAGATGAAGGGAACATCAAATCCCAACAGATCGAACACCCACCAGCTTGCCGATCCGATCAAGGCAGTGGAAAGCACAATCCCCAGCGTTGCCATTAAACCGATCACCCGCTTTTGCTTGGCCAAGTTTTCAAAGTTTACGTGTAAAGCGCCGGCAAAAAGCAGGAAGCTGAGCATGCCCTGCATCAGTATCTCGCCAAAATCCAACTGGGCGATGGTGCTGGTTGCCATTTCTTTTAGTAAAGGAAATCCCAGGGCACCCAGAATCACCAACGTCAGGGAAAACAGTAAAGCCAGGAGCATGATACCGATGGTGTTGGGCAGGCGGATGAATTTGTGGTTTATCCAGGCGGCGACGGCTGCAAAGGTGAAGGCAAGGGCGATACTTTGGAGTGCGGAGTTCATTGGGTGCTCTTTTTTGGATTGTTGGGGGATTATGCGGGATTTGGTGGCTTCTGTAATTGTCAATTCTGTGGGAGCGGCTTTAGCCGTGATTATTACGGTAATAGCTACCTGGTTCGCCGGGTAGCTATTTTAGTGATTAATGCCCTGGTTAAACGCCTCTGGCCATTTTCTTGCAGCGTGGTACACGCTCAGAATTTGAATCTCGTTATTCTTTATGCGATACGGCACGATATATGGCAGGTTATGTATGACTAGCTCGTATGTGCCGGGTACTCGTCCTGTTCGACCGATCTTTGGATGCTCTTCTAGTTGACTAACAGCTACCTGTATTCGAGTCGCGGCTTCAAAGGCCGCTTTCGGATTGTCCCTGGCGATGTAGTCCTGAATTCTCTCCAGCGCGTTTGCAGCTGGCTCGGTCCAACGAATGCGCACGATCAAGCGACTTCGTGTTTTTTGAATATCCGCTTTATCTCGGTGTCACTAGCAAATCGACCATCGTCAGCAGCCTTTATGCCCTCCTTGATTCGTTCCTCTTGCCACGAATGCAACGCCAGCAGTTGATCTATCGCTTGATTGACCAGGTAATTGCGTGACCTGTCCTGTTGTTTCGCAAGCTTGTCCAATTGTTTCACTTTCTTGCTATCTGCTCGAACACTAAAGGCTTCTGTACTCATCTACTTCTCAAACCTTCCGCTCTTTGCGGTTCATATTGATTACAAAGTAATCATACTACAAATCGCATTTAGCATGTGGCAAATTCAATTGACCCAGTACTTGCACTGAATATTGCACCACGCTTGCTCGGATAACCTCCTGAATATGAATATATATCCCGGTCCAGACATGGGCTAACTATTCGATGCAAATATCTTCAAAAGTGGATCAATCCAGCGTGCAATTAACTCGCAAAGTCCTCACTTTCCAACAAGGTATAAGTAAACGAGTTGCCAAATTTTTCGGCGCCATGTCCGCACAGCGTCATAAAGAAGTCAAAGTGGTCTGGATCCTGTACGACCTGGCAGCCTGCGCTCCATTTGTCGACCTGGGTCGAAGCGCGTTGGCGGCTTGCCCGATGAATGTTGATGGCATGTAGCCCTCTATCCTCTTCGGTTCCGGTCAAATTTAGCTCATCGTCTTTATTGTTGTCTCGATAAACTGTAATCGGTCCAGTCTGCTGCATGGCTTTGTAGCCCCTGTGCTTGCCGACTTGATAGGCGCGTCTATACTGACCGGGTTTCATGATTGCCGTGCCACGCACATTCAACGGATTTTCCCGATAGAAGGTCCCCGGGTCTGTGGTGCCAGGGAAGGCAAATAAATTCCAAATTCCATCGTACCTGTAAAACAGGCAGAGCCAGTCATCAAAGCGATTGGCACTCGACGAGGAATTTCGAATACCAACTAGATTGAGGTCATGGCCACTGGGATTCTGGAAAATTCTGTAATCCTTACTCTGCATCACTGCAATTATTTCTTCAACGCCTGGACATTGGATTCGTGGCATTGGGACCTCCTTTATTGGTAGAAATGTAAATAATCGTCTACGCGCAATCCTATTTTAAAATCGTGGCCTGAATCTGCGGTGTTACCACATTCGGATCGCCGAAGACTAAGAACTAGTCCGCGTCGATCGTAGCTACTTGGTTCGTCGGGTAATCATTTTCCAATCCGAATAGTCCTATACACTAAGTTGTAATAGGATTTCTAGTACTCCCTTATTAATTAATTAGAGTTCAAGAAACCAGTACACTGGGATAGAATCGTGGAACTTTTCACGCCTATTTTGTCGAGAATTTATTTAACATACTCGGAATCAATGATTCAGAAAATCCCGAGGCGATTACAATAAGTAAAATTCCCCAGTAATTACTGACATCCATCTGTTGAAATACGATTCCTGATCTCATACCAACATAAGCAATTGTTCCTGCGAGGCCAGACAAAAA
>CBDUSZ010000287.1:0-3947 GCA_965370015.1 uncultured bacterium
CAGACTTATCTGTTGCGTTGGTAGAGCGTGTGAGCCAGTGCGCTGGCCAGTGTTTTTGCCTCCTGTTGCATAACATTGGTGATCGTCTGCGTAACACTATCGCGAGCCAGACTGAGCAGACCGGGGAGGCGTACGGAGCGGCTTAACATGCGGGTTTCCGTGGCATAGAGGCCGAGCAAATTATGTAGCAGATCCTGAAACTGTAGCTCGCTATAAAGTGCATATACAGTTGTGCGAAATGAACTCACGCCTTGCCACTGACTGAGGATGCGATAACTCGCCTGCAGTAGTAAATCGATACGCTGTTGGCGGTATCGTTCGATATCTTGATACTGTATCTTGATATCGACAGGAAACACGGTCGCTTTACGCAGGAAGCTCTGATCAATTTTGCGTGCTTCCAGCAACAAGGCTGCCACGTGGTCAGGAACAGGTTTGGTTGCAGATTGTTGTAGCTCGGATGCGCGGACGATGACTACCCTGTCTTTCTCTACTTCCTTGCTGACATTGATGTCCAGAAAAGACTGAAATGGAGGTAATGCCAACCTGAACAAGGTATGCTTTTTGAGGCCTTCAACCGTGCGCTGGCTGAAGGCCTGTAACATAAAGTGGTTCATGGCACATAGTACCTTGACCCTGTTCACCAGGTTTACTGAGTGTCGAGAGGCTTTATTGCCCTGTGATTGCCGATCATGCCACCTAAATGGGTCTTGCTTGCAACCGGCTCAAATCCGACATCGCGAAGCAGGTCGGTTAACTCGTCAGCCGAGTAAAACTGGCGTAGCGCGTCGATAAAATATTGCTTGGCGCCATGGAGGGAGGCAGAGCTTCGAAACAGCAGTCCGGTGAAATTCAGGCAAAAATGCAGGTAAGTGTAGTAGCAGGTCTCTACTATTTTGTTAGCCGGGCGCAGCATGTCACAGTGATAGAAATGTCCACCTGGCTTCAGTACCCGTTTAACTTCCCGGCAGACATCCATGATGCGTAAATGACGTGATGCATACTGCAGCGTGACCACGTCGAAATGGTTGTCGGGGAAGGGCAGTGTATGGACATCACCGATGGTGCTTTCAATATGAAAACCTTGCTTGTTTGCCCTTTCCTGTCCAACTGCCTGCATCGCCTTACTGCGATCGATTGCATGGACTTTCAGATTCGGTTGCTTATTCAGCAAAGCGATGCCAATGGCATTGGTTCCGCCACATACATCGAGTACTTTCTGCCCGCTTTCTACAACTATGCTGGAAATAAAGCGGTTACTTAGCCAGCTCAGGAGACCGAGGCTGGCGACATGATTGGCGCGGTCGTAATAGACAGCGAGGTCGGAAAAGACATCATCCAGTTCTTCCCCCCAAACCTGCTTAAATTGTTGCTCCCTATAGTCCTCTCTTAGAGAAAAATGGATCGCGCGTTCTTCACTAGTCATACATGCCTCTTTATTTCAATGCGAATTTGTGTAGATACATAGCAACCGCTAGTATCCTGAAACGTGTATTGACACGTTAACTATTCAGTCTAGAAAATCCGCCGGAATTATCCATTACGCCATGGCATATTTCCAGAATACCTAAGCATCTACCCAATATTATCGGTAGTGCCTTGTGGAAACTGGAAGTTGGCGAAGTAGGATAAATCATTAACAACTATGTGTAAACTTCACAAATATTAGGGTTATTAATCTTACCCCGGCCCATTATCGAGCCCACACAGGTTAGTTTGAAATCTCATCGCGACTTCTCCGGCCTGATCAACTGTCCTTCAATAGTGATATTACATTTTACGAAAATCTGAAAATACGTCATCTATACCAGGCGTATCAGCATCTGCGTGATGCCGACGTTGCGGTCTATTCGCTGATAGCGATACCAATTTATTTGTGCACGACAACTAGATTTATTCGTAGCTTACTAACAGAGTTAAGGAAGCGTTGTCGGAGTAGTATCGCCTGAAAATGATAGTAACCATTGATCTACATCAACTTATACTGCTTTTCCTGCTGCCATACTAATGTTCATCAATTTACCCGGGATGCGAAGACAGGAATCCCGGGGATCCGCTAAGTCACCGATATGCCGCGTAGAGTTGAGTGGTCTGTCATTACCAGTTACGATGCTGTTTGATACCAATTTAATCCCGTGTCCACGCGCTTAGCGTGATTCGAATCCAAACCAGGGGTTTTTCAGGCAATTTATTGTATAACCTGGATTCAGGGCCGGGTTTGTGTGCCCGCCATTTTAGAAGAGGCAGATAGTGGAAGTTTTTAAGGCTGATGTAGTGATTATAGGTGCCGGTGGCACGGGGCTGCGGGCGGCAATCGCGGTAGCGGAAACTGACCCCTCTCTTAAAATAGCACTGGTTTCGAAAGTTTATCCAATGCGCAGCCATACGGTGGCCGCAGAAGGCGGCGCCGCCGGGGTTGTGCGCGACGACGATAGCCTCGAATATCATTTCAACGACACGGTAGGCGGCGGTGATTGGCTGTGCGACCAGGACGTGGTCGAGTATTTTGTTGCCCATTGCGCGGAAAGTTTGATCCAGCTGGAACATTGGGGGTGCCCCTGGAGTCGCAAGCCGGACGGTCATGTCAACGTGCGCGCTTTTGGCGGCATGAAGGTCGAGCGCACCTGGTTTGCTGCCGATACAAGTGGTTTCCACATGCTCCATACCCTGTTTCAAACCTCTATAAAGTATCCATCGATTAAACGCTTCGACGAATACTTTTGCGTCGACCTCGTGGTCGAGGATGGCCGCTGCCAGGGCGTAGTGGTGATAGAAGTTGCGACCGGCAGGTTTACTTTTATACAGGCCAGGGCGGTGATCCTCGGTACCGGCGGCGCTGGCAGGGTATTTCGCGAGAATACCAATGGCGGTATCGTCACCGGTGATGGTATGGCGATGGCTTATCGACATGGGGCGCCGCT
The DNA here is from genome assembly GCA_965370015.1 of uncultured bacterium. Taxonomy (GTDB): domain Bacteria; phylum Pseudomonadota; class Gammaproteobacteria. The sequence continues at coordinate 2,922 of CBDUSZ010000287.1, forward strand.
TCGTGATATGGAGTTCATGCAGTACCACCCGACCTGCATGCCCGGAACCGGACTGCTGTTTACCGAAGCCTGCCGAGGCGAAGGTGGATTCCTGCGCAACAAGGATGGCTATCGTTTTTTGCAGGATTATGGCCTTGGCCCGGCAGAAGACAAACCGCGTAACAAGTTCATGGAACTCGGCCCACGCGATCGTTTGAGCCAGGCGATCTGGCACGAAGAGAAGAAGGGTAATACCATTAGTACACCGCATGGAGAAGTTGTCCATCTGGATTTGCGTCATCTCGGCGAAAAGAAGTTACGCGAACGTCTGCCGTTAATCTACGAGATGGCAGAAGAATACATGGGCATAGATCCGGCGCAGGAATGCATACCGGTGCGGCCCGGTATCCACTACACCATGGGTGGCATCTACGCCAATCTCAAGGCCGAAACGCCCTTGCCAGGGCTATACGCGGCAGGCGAATGCGCCAGTAACGGTGTGCATGGCGCTAACCGTCTTGGTTCCAATTCTCTGGTCGACATTGTTGTATTTGGCAAGATGGCGGGGATCGAGGCAGCGCAATTCGCGAAGTCAATGCAGAACAGCGATTCGACAGTTTTGCAGAAGCAGGCCAGGGCTGCGGAAGATCGTGCGCTGGCTCTGGTCACCAGGACCGGCGGTAAAGAAAAACACTCCGTTTTGCGCAGAGAAATGAGCAACAGCATGGAGAGTGGCTGCGGTATATACCGTGCCGCTCCAGAAATGCAGGCCACCTGTGAAAAGATCGCCGAACTCAGGGAGCGTTACAAGGATCTGAACGTCGAAGACAAGTCGAGTGTCTGGAACAGCGACTGGCTGGGCGCCCTCGAAGTCGGCTACCTGCTGGAGGTTGCCGAAGTAGTCGCCACCTCAGCGTTAAATCGTAAGGAATCGCGCGGGGCTCACCAGCGGCTGGACGGTTATGAGCAACGCGACGATGTCAATTACCTCAAGCACACGCTCGCTTATTACACCGGTGATGGCCCGCCGCGGATTGAATACCAGGA
>CBDUSZ010000288.1:0-3894 GCA_965370015.1 uncultured bacterium
TTAAAGTTGGAGAATTTTGTGCACAATCTGATAGATCCCGACGAGGCCAAACGTATTGTGCCCTTGTTCCGCCTGGCATTCCGACCGTTCTTTCTCGGTGGTGCCCTGTTTTCAGTGCTCGCCCTGGCCTTGTGGGGCGTGTTTTGGATAACCGGGCTGGATTGGGTTCCTTACGGGGGCTGGATCTGGTGGCATATCCATGAAATGCTGTTCGGATTTGTGGTCGCAATTATAATCGGCTTTTTGCTCACCGCGGTGCAAAACTGGACCGGGCAGGAAAGCATAGCCAGTTGGCCATTGGCCGGGCTGTTTGGGCTCTGGCTGTTACCGCGATTATTACTGCTGTACCCGATTGCAGCTTTCGAAGCGTTGCTGCCCTGGCTGGATTTGGCCTTAATTCCGGTAGCCGCGTGGGTGCTGGGTAGACTGGTCTGGCGCGTACGACAACTGAATAATCTATTTTTTGTACCGATATTATTATTACTTGCCTCCACTAATGCGCAAATGCATTGGGCCATTTCCTCCGGCGACGGCGCGCTGGCCAGGAGCGCCAGTCAAAGTGCCATTTTTGTTATTGTGTTTATCATGGTGGTAATGGGTGGGCGCGTGATTCCCTTTTTTACTGCCACTGCTACAGGTATCAGCAGAGCAGCGCCTCATCCGGTGATAGAAGCGCTGTCGCTGGGGTCGGCGGGCTTGCTGGTATTACTACAATTATCTACCGCAATGGGGGATCTGCCGCCATTACTGGTGGCCAGCCTGTTTTTGCTGGCAGCCGTGGTTCACTTCCTGCGCCTGCTACGCTGGCGCCCCTGGATTACCTACAGGGAGCCGCTGTTGTGGTCGTTGCACCTTGCCTATTTGTTTATCGTACTGGGCTTTTTCCTCTGTGCGCTGCGTTACGCTGGCTTAACACTGGAGTGGTTAAGCGGCTTCGCCAATCAATACGCCACTATTTTGCACAGCTTCACCCTCGGTGGTATGGGTTTACTCATTCTGGCAATGATGTCCCGGGTCGCTCTTGGCCATACAGGTCGCCCACTGGCAGTGAGCATTTGGGTAACCCTCGGTTTCCTCTGTGTGATCGCTGCTTATGTATTTCGGGTCTGGTTGCCGTTGTTATTCCCCGGTGCCAGTCACTATTTGAGTTACCTGCTGAGTATATTTTTATGGTTGCTCGGTTACGGATTATTTGTGATGATTTATTTACCTATTTTGAGTAGCTCGCGCGCGGATAGTCGACCGGGTTAGCGAACTGGCTGGGAAGTCGGTAATGCAATGATTGCAACGAAAACCAGTTTCGAAAAAATTCTCCAATTATCCAGGCCCATGATTCTGGACGGTGGGCTCGGCAGTGAACTGGAGCGGCGCGGCCAGGATATCTCATCATCACTGTGGTCGGCCGAACTTTTGATCAACAATTCACAGGCGATTGCCGGGGTGCATCGCGCCTATCTGGACGCCGGGGCACAGTGCATCACCAGTGCCAGTTACCAGGCTAGCGTGGCCGGATTTGCCTCCATTGGCGTGTCGGCCGAGCAGGCCAGAGATCTGTTTTATCACTCGATTGAAATCGCTAAAACTGCCTGTGGTGAATTTATTCAGCGAAATCCAGATTGTCCCTATCAACCGCTGGTAGCAGCGAGTGTCGGACCCTACGGTGCCTACCTGGCCGACGGTTCTGAATATAGAGCAGACTATGGAGTCGAGGATCAGATATTAGTTGAGTTTCATCGCCAGCGGCTTGAGTGGCTGGACCAGGCCGGTGCTGACGTGCTTGCCTGTGAAACTATCCCGGGCTTGCAGGAGGCGAAAGTGTTATGCGAATTGCTTAAAAACGTCGAAACACCCGCCTGGATCAGCTTTTCCTGCCAGGACGATCATTCATTAAACGATGGAAGCCCCGTCGCAGAAGTCGCCAAATTGTTCGATAAACACCCCAGGATTATTGCGCTTGGTGTTAATTGCAGCGCGCCGCAATATATCGAAGGTTTAATCGGTAAGATAAAATCAGTATTGCCGAATAAGGCGATTGTGGTTTACCCAAATTCAGGCGAACATTATGATGCTGCTACTAAAACCTGGCACGGAATAGAGAGCCCGTTGGAATGTGCCGCTGCCGCTCGAACCTGGTTTGATGCAGGTGCCAGTATAATCGGTGGTTGCTGTCGCATGGGTCCGGCACATATCCGGGCGATCGCCGATCATTTAGGCGTAAACCAGGCTTTGTCCAACGATTTATAACCGTTTAGACACACCAGCTAGTAAAAGGTAAATATAATTTATGGCTTTACTAATCGATATTAAATTACCCGACTGGATGAAAGACGAGGAGCTGCAACAAGGCTTGTTGAAAATTTATCCACAGAGCGATATCCGCTGTGCTGCCGAGCCAGGAAATCTTGACGAAATCGAGATGATCGCGGTTAGTACCTACCATGCCGGGGAAGCCTTGCGCTATCCGAATCTAAAACTGGTGCAAAAAGTCGGCGCCGGTGTGAACAGTATTCTTGCCGACCAGTCTTTACCCGAACCAGTACAGGTTGCGCGGGTGAAATCCGAAACCCCAGGGCAGGAGATAGCCGAATACAGTCTGGCCTGTGTATTACAGGAACAACGCCATTTAAGGGTATACAGTAACAATCAGTCTCGCTGGCGCTGGCAGGCCCTGCCACCGAGGCAGGCTGAGAAAACCACGGTCGCAGTTTTGGGCCTGGGATTGATAGGTAGTATTACCGCACAGAGATTTGTCGATAATCGTTTCAAGGTCACTGGCTGGAGCCGTACTAAAAAATCGCTACCCGGCGTCGAATGCTATTTCGGAGAGAAGCAATTTTCAACGCTACTGAAGACTGCCGACTATGTCGTGTCGGTATTGCCGTCGACACCCGATACAGTGAACCTGTTTAATGATGAAGTTTTTGCGTTAATGAAGCCTGGGGCGGTGATTATCAATTGTGGCAGGGGCGACCTGATAAACGAGGTTGATTTAATCCAGGCGCTGGATAACGGTTTACTCGGCGCAGCAATACTCGATGTCATGCAAATCGAACCGCTGCCGGTTAACAGTCCAATGTGGCGACACCCGAAAATTGTGCTAACGCCACATGTGTCAGGTTGGCATCTCGGTAATGGCATTGACGATATCGCCGAAAACCTGCGACGACTGGATAACGGAGAAGCGTTGCTGCATCTGGTCGATCGCAAACGTGGTTACTGATGGGTAATACCCAAAAGCTACATTTTTCGGAATATCCTGAGCATATATTGGAGAATAAACATGACCGATGATCGGGTTAACCTGGAAGATAAAATTCATCGCGGAATTCCACTCAGCAAAGCAATGCAATTTGATATTAGCGAACTCACAGCAAATTCAATTTTGGTGCAAGCGCCATTGGCACCCAACGTCAATGTTCACGGCACCGGGTTTGCAGGCAGCATTTATTCGATAGCGGTTCTGACTGGATGGGCCCTGTGTACCCATATTATGGATATGCGCGGCATGAATGGGGACCTGGTGGTAGCCCGGGCGGAAATCAAATACCTTGCACCGGTGAATGGTGAGATTGTGTGTAGAGGCGAGGTCAGCGAAGCGCATAGCGCAGAGTTTTACGATAGTTTCAAGCAGCGCGGCAAAGGTAGATTGTCTTTGACAGTTGAGGTTGGTGATGCGCCGGAGGCAGTTTTAGAAGGGGTTTATTATGCTGTGTTGCGGGCTTAGGGTTGGGGAATCTGATATCTGTTGGATATAGCACTGTTTGAATTAGTATTTAACAGGTTTTCGCACACCAAAATTCTCATTACTCCGTAGTTACTTATGAGTAAGTGCGCGAGTTACTTTTCTCTCCAGCGAGAAAAGTAACCAAAAGCGCCGCCCCCGAACAAGCCCTT
>CBDUSZ010000289.1:0-3893 GCA_965370015.1 uncultured bacterium
TGTACTACTGTATGCCCTGTTGTTTCGACAATATTTTCTATGGTGCAGAATCGCCTGATCGAGCGTATGAACAAGGATATCGTGTTGATAACAATCACGGTTGATCCAACCCGCGATACCCCCCACCGCTTATTGTCATATTCGAAAAATTTTAATCCTGGTGCTGGCTGGAGTTGGCTCACTGGTGACAAAAAAACTGTCGACAAGGCGCTCAGTGCCATGGGTGCCTACACGCCGAATTTCGAAGATCACCCTGCAATGGTGCTGATTGGAGACGATAGCAAGTCGGAGTGGTTTCGTTTTTACGGATTTCCAGCACCCGATGCAATTGAATTCAAGCTAAGGGAATTATTGAGTAACCGTAGTAGCTAAGCTTACGAAGGAAATAAAAATGTCTAACGCAAAAAAAACATCTCTGTTCAATTTTAATACAATTATCGGTGTCTCTGGATCTGGCCTGTTTCTTCTTGCCGTAGCCTCGCTGTTCTTTGCATTACCTGCAAAACCAAGCGTCGCTGCTACCACTATGGTATCCACCACATTCTTGTCGAAGGCTGATACCGAGCGAGCCAGGAACTATTTTACCGATACCGAACTGACCACCCATGAAGGTAACAATGTGCGCTTTTATTCCGATATCCTGAAAGGGCGCATCGTTATGATTAATGCCATGTATACCAATTGTATAGGTGCCTGCCCCCTGGTTACGCAGAAATTATCCCAGGTCAGTCGTGAACTTGGCGATCTGTATGGCAAAGATATTCATTTTGTTTCCATTAGTATCGATCCCGAGAATGATACCCCTGAAGCTTTATCTGAATTTGCCATGGAACAGGGTGTGAATCTGGACGGGTGGACGTTTTTGACCGGCACAAAACAAAAGATCGAGAATGTGATAAAAAAAATAGGCCTCTACACGCCCAATAAAGAGGAACATAAGGCTTTGATTTTATTGGGTAACACCCGTACCGGCCGTTGGCAGAAAGTACGGCCGAATATACCTTACCAGGCTATCGCGGTGAAATTAAAGGAATTGGCTGGCGGGGTGTGAAATATTTTTATACTTCAAAAATCAAATTGCGTAATTCAGTGCGATAAATTTCAGTTTAAATCTAACTGGCTTGTTTCTGTATTAGCGTCTTTTTTGGCTTTGCTGTTGATAGTAAGCCCGCTAGCCTATGCCGATAGCGAAGTCGAGTCATCGCAGCGCGGCCGCCATTTATTTTTTCAGGGTGAAAAATCCAGCGGCGAATCGATAACCGCTAATGTCGGCGCCGCCTCTATTCCAGTGCCGGCGACGGCGTTACCCTGCGCGGGTTGCCACGGGCGTGACGGTAAGGGACGACCAGAAGGTGGTGTGCGACCTTCCGATATTACCTGGTTCAATCTGACCAAAAAGTATGGTGGTAGCACATTAACCGGGCGTCGATATGAAGCTTATGATATATCCAGCTTCTTAACTGCCGTCACCGAGGGAATTGATTCTGCCGGAAACAAGCTGGATACAAGTATGCCGCGCTTTAATATTGCACGCCAGGATGCACGGGATCTAGTCGCTTATCTGAAGATTATCCAGGATGATTTCGACCCTGGCATTTCAAGGGATGAAATTATTTTCGGCACATTGCAACCTATAACACGCATTCAGTCCGGGGTGGCCGATGCCATGGTTTCGGTAATGCAGGCCCGGCTGGATGAAGTAAATCGCCAGGGCGGGATATACGACAGGCAGTTGAAACTCACGATTATGCCCTATGAAGAAGGGCAATCTTTCATTACCCAGTCCAGAAGGTTGATCAGCGGGGACCAGGTATTTGCACTGGTAAATGCGTTTTCGGGTGGTGATGATGATGCTTTGGTCGATATGGTCGAAGCGGCTGGTATGCCCTCGATTGCTCCCTATACGCAGTTTCCGGCAGAGGAGGACGGCAGGCACTTATATACCTTCTACCTGCACGGTGGCCTTGATGCACAAATATCGGCTCTGGCCAGGCGAGTGGGTGAGATCCCACAGAACACCAACAAGGTTTTCGTGTTTTACCAACAGGATGGTGGATTTGAAAACAATGCGATGAGAGCGCTCGGTTTTTTAAAGAAAAATAATATAGCGCATACGCAGTTGTTGGCTTACGTTGGTAACACACCGAAACAGTTGTCTGACTTCATCGATTTGAAAGCAAACCCAAACCCGGTCATCCTGTTTTTGGGGTCGTCAAGCGACCTCGTCAGGTTGTTAAGCGGACAGACGCCAGGGCAGAATTTGCCGTACCTTTACATCCCCGGTTTCTTTGTCAGCAGGCAGATTCTAGAACTCCCTGATGAGTATGCCAGGAATTTGGAAATGGCCTACATCACTGTCCTCGGCAGTAAAAAAGAGGGCCAGGAACTATTGAAATTTCGGCAGTTCATGGGTCGCAATAATCTTGACTATGATCACTTGAGTGCCCGCTTGTTTGCTTACAGTGGCATGGAAACCCTGATTGAAGGGGTCAAGCGATCGGGTAAACGCATTACCAGGAAAAAACTCGTCGATGCCGTAGAAGAGTTATACAACTTCGATGTTGGCCTTAACAGACCCATTAGTTACGGCAGCCAGCGGCGTACCGGGTTGATGGGTGCGCATGTGGTTAAACTAGATCCAGAACACAAAAGACTCAGCCCCACGGGTGCATGGGTAAGGCTCGACTGATCAGAGAATGGTTGTGCGAAATTTATTGCTAAGACTAATTCTGATTATTGGATCGTTCGCTTCCATGGCGAGCCTTGCGCAGGCCCCACTTTGGCAAATCGATAACTCGGCTGCGAACAGCGGCCAAGTAGGTACTCACGGCAAGGCTTACTTCGCGACCAATGTCCGGGCACTACGCGCTTTGCTTCAAAACACGCCACACGAACTCAGTGGTGACAACAGTTACATCATCTCGCTGCCTTTGCCCGATGGTAGCCTGTCCCGATTCAGCATCGTCGAGTCCCCGGTAATGGCAGATGCACTCGCGGCCAGATATCCAGAAATCAAAACCTACAAGGTTTACGGTATCGACGACCCCGCCGCCAGCGGGCGACTGGATATAACGCCGCGTGGTTTTCACGCCATGTTGCACACTTCACAGGGACGAGTCACCATCGACCCCGAAGCCGGTCTCTATCGTGCACAGTGGAGAAAAGGGGGGGATGGCGATAGCGCTTTTCAATGCAGAGTCGGAGAGCTGGCAGCGGATGAGACCAATTCGTCTAGTGCAACCATGTCACCTGCTAGCGGCCCGACCGCCAACCGCGTCAGCAACAGCTTTTTAGTCTATCGACTGGCAGTTTCAGCGACGGTTGAATACGTGACCGCTGTGGGTGGCGATCCGGCCAACGATCCTGACGGCGCCCGGGCCCTGGCCCTGGCGGAAATAGTGACTGCGATTAACCGGGTCAATGAAATTTATGAGCGTGATCTGGGTATCCGCTTGCAACTGATCGGAAACAACGATTCGCTCATAGAACTTGATGGAAGCTTCAGGTTTCCACCGGCACCACCCAACCTAAGCAACAATAGCCTCGGCTCCCTGTTGTCCCAGAATCAAGGCTGGATCGATAATATCCTGGGAAGCGGTGATCCTGTAGTTGGGCGGGGATTTTATGATATTGGACATATTGTCTCTACCACCGATGGTGGCGCCGCGTGGTTGAGGTCGACATGCGATGATCCAAACAAGGCAAAGGGTGTTACCGGCTTGCCATCACCTACCGGTGAAGCGTTTTACATTGATTTCGTTGCCCACGAAATCGGGCACCAGTTCGGTGCAGAACACACCTTCAATGGCCTCACCAGCAGTTGTTCGTCAGGGAGGTGGGCTAGCTCGGCGGTCGAACCCGGTAGTGGCTCGACCATCATGGCTTATGCGGGT
>CBDUSZ010000290.1:0-3882 GCA_965370015.1 uncultured bacterium
AAAACAAACTAGTCAGATAAAAAGTCATCCACAATCATATTGAATAATACAGGTTTTTCCAAATGTGCATTGTGGGCACATCCAGGCATCACAGCGAGATAGCTATCCGGGATGCCTTGCCACAATGATTCCGGTTGACTCCAACCGTATGATCGATCGCGATCACCCCACAGCACCAGTGTTGGGCAGGAAATCGATGACAATGCTGAGCAACCATTCCAGTTTTCCCATGCGGTCAAACTGGCAAGTGCCGCTTGCATAGTGGCTTTTTTGCCGACATTTTCACAAATCGGATAACCCGGTGAATTTTTACCTTCGACAAACCAGGTAGCGGCAATTCGTTTTGCGGTTGCTTCGAGCCCATCAATTGCCAAACGCTCGCGAGATTGATCCAGGGTTTCAAAGCGATCGGGTAATGCGCCTACAGGACCGGTGCCATAGCAGACCAGTTTTTTGATGCGCTCATTCTGCATCGCGGCCATTTGCTGCACCACCATCCCGCCCATCGAGTGGCCAAGCAAATAGAATTGATCAATACCCAATGAATCTAGTAGATCGAAAACTTGTTGAGCAGATTCGGCAATCGATTCTGGCGCAACGAGTTCTGAACTGTCGCCGAATCCGGCAAGGTTGGGGGCGATGACATCATAGCGCGACTTGAAGTGGTCAATTTGTGCCTGCCACATTTGCGCACCCCCAAAATACCCGTGCTGCAGTATCAGAGGGTAACCTTGCCCATTGCGAGTGTATTTAAGCAGTGCCTTGTTAGCTGTGTTGGGAGCAAAAATTCTGGGCATGTTCTTATAAACCTCATATAAAACTAACCCAGTTATTGCACTGGATTTTGCTCACAATGCCTGGTATCTAGCCTGATCGTAGACTTCGAAATCCCATTCCTTCTGGGGAAAATACCTGCGCAGACGCCAGTCACAGGCACGCGCGTGCCCCTCCATACCCTCGACACGAGAGATACGTGAGGCCACCGCACTAAACACTTCGTTGGCCGCTTCATCAATTTGCTGGTAGGTCAAAATCTTCATGAATTTCTGTACATTCAAGCCACCACTATAGCGTCCGGCGCGTTTGGTCGGCAAGATATGGTTGGTGCCGGAGCACTTGTCGCCGTGAGTGACGGTGCTGCCCTCACCAAGAAACAACGAACCGTAGTTGTTCAAGTTCTGTTTCCACCATTCGAGATCTTCGGCCATAATTTGTAAGTGTTCGCAGGCGTACTGGTCGCTTATCTTTACCACTTCTTCGCGGTTATCGCAGACGATAATTTCACCGTAATCATTCCAGGCCTGGTTGACCACGTCGGCGTTAGGCATATCTGCCGCGACCATCGGCACCAGTTTCAGTACTTTTTCCGCAAGCGACTGTGAGGTGGTAAACAACCACACCGGCGAATCAACCCCGTGCTCGGCTTGCGAGCAAAGATCGACAGCGATAGTCATCGCATCGGCGCTGTCGTCGGCGATGATCGCGGATTCGGTGGGGCCTGCGAATACATCGATGCCAACCTGCCCGAACAGGATGCGTTTGGCTTCTGCGACGTAAGCATTGCCGGGACCGACAATAATATCGGCAGAATGGCCGGTGAATATGCCATGGGCCATTGCTGCCACCGCCTGTACTCCGCCCATTTCCAGGATCATATCGGCCCCAGCCAGGTCCATCGCGTAACAGACCGCGGCATCGATCGCATCGCCGCGAGGGGGGGATGCGGCAACCACAAAGGGTACCCCTGCTGCCTTAGCTGTAGCCACGCTCATAATCGCAGAGGCGGCATGCGCGAAACGCCCGCCTGGCACATAGCAGCCAGCGCATTGCACCGGGATCACGCGTTGCCCGAGTAGTACTCCGGGGTGGGTTTCGACTTCGAAGGATTGCATGCTGTCACGCTGCGCCTCGGCAAAACGGTAAACCTGCTCATACGCAAACCTGATATCGTCTTTAACCTGCTGCGGAACCGAGTCGATCAGACCCTGTTTCTTTTCGTCACTGAGTACAAAGTCGCCATCCCAGTCATCGAATTTTTTTGCTAATTCCCGAATCGCGAATTCGCCGCGTTTGTCGATGTCTTCGAGCATGGTTTCGACAGATTCACGAACCCGTCGATCAGACTCCTCGGACGACAGTCCCGGTTGTTTAAGCAGTAACATTATAACCTCACTATATATATCCCGGCAGATCGAACACATTCGGGTAGCCGAATAGTGAAATACTACCCCCAGTATGCAGGAATACGACGTTTTCACCCTTTTTGAAATGGCCCTTGCGGATCAAATCAATCAACCCTGAAAACCCCTTGCCCGAGTAAACCGGATCGAGCAGGATACCTTCGTATTGCGCCATCATTTTCACCGCTTCAACCATTGCAGCGGTAGGCAGGCCATAGCCATCGCCGACATAATCGCTATTGGCGACGACTTTATCGCGTGCAACAACATCGGGGCGCAAACCCATATACTCCGCGGTACGCTGGGCCAGACCATAAACCATTTCTTCCTGCTTTTGTTTTGGTGCACGGACCCCGACGCCGTAGACCGGGATGCCGGTGTTGGTTGCTTCCATACCCAGCACCAGGCCAGCCTGGGTACCGGAACTACCGGTCGCGTGCACCAGGTGATCGATGCGCAGCGAGCGGTCGTTCGCCTGTGTTGTTAGCTCTATGGCCGCATTGACATAGCCAAGCGCGCCGATTTCATTCGAACCACCGCCAGGGATAATATAGGGACTTTTGCCATCGTCGCGTAATTTTTGTGCAAGCTCCTCCATTGCGGCATTCATATCGGTATCCGCAGGGTGTCCAGAGATCCTGGCACCGTGTAATTGATCAAGCAATACATTACCGTTATAGGCATAGGCCTGATCCTGGTAGCCGGTTCTATCTTCCAGCAACACATGACATTCCATTCCCAGTTTGGCTGCGATCGCTGTGGTTTGGCGTGCATGATTAGACTGCGTCGCACCCTGAGTAATGATGGTATCGGCCTTGTGCTCAACCGCATCCGCGATCAAAAACTCGAGCTTACGAGTCTTGTTACCACCGGAAGACAATCCGGTACAATCATCACGCTTAATCCAGAGATTGGGGCCACCCAGAACCGTGGAAATTCGTTCCATTGGTTCGAGCGGCGTCGGCAGATGAGCGAAATGTAGTCGAGGGAAACGCGAAAGGTGCATAATGGCCTCCAAAATTAATAGTTTGCATAATTACACAAGTTTCATGGCGAAAATAATGCAAATTATTTAGGATAAAATTAAATAATTTAATGTAATGATGATTGGGATGAATATATGGAACTGAAATGGCTTGAAGACCTGCTGGTGTTATTCGAGGAAAAATCGGTAACCCGAGCGGCGGCCCGTCAGCATGTTACTCAGCCAGCCTTTTCGCGTAGGATTCGTCAACTGGAGCAGTGGCTAGGGGTTGAAATTGTCGATCGAAGTACCAAACCTATTAGTTTTCGCCCAACCGGATTGGCACTGGAGGGGGGAGTACGCGACATCGTGAGTCGGCTTTATGCATTGCGCAACAGCGCGCATGAAAGTCAGGATCAAATCACCTTTGTAGCCCAGCATACGCTGGCAATTTCGTGCTTTCCATCTTTGATTCGCAGGGTAAAAATTCGCCTACCAACACCCAGCTACCGGGTCGTCACGGCAAACTACGAACAATGCGAGCCTCTTTTTTATAACGAAGCCGACCTGCTACTGTGCTACCAAAGCGCACAGCAACAGTTTAATTTTTCCCATAAAACCGTACGGAAATTGTATCTTGGTAAGGATCGATTGATTCCGGTGGCTTCCAGACAGTTGGCCACTCAACTCGGTGAGTTGTCTCCGAGAATGGCGATTCCACTTTTGATGTACCAGCAG
>CBDUSZ010000291.1:0-3848 GCA_965370015.1 uncultured bacterium
GATAAATTTTTGCGCGTTATATTCCAGATAGTTTTCTATTTGGAATTCCATCTCAAACGGTGCGCCGGTTAGCTCTTCCTCTGGCAATTTACTGCGGTCGAATTTCGAGTTCCATTCGTCTGCAGCTCGATAAGACACCAGTCCTATCTTGCGCGCTAAGCTCATACCTGACAACGGTTCTTCGCTGGTTTTATACTGGCCATTTTTCCACGCTGGATCACAGCGAATAATTTCACGTTGGAGCGAGTGGGTGGCTATGGTTAAGGGTAAAACATGCGCCGAGGCTGAAATTGAAATCAGGTAATCGACACTTTGCGGAAATAGTATCGCATAGGCTATCGACGCCATGCCGCCCATCGACGACCCCACTGCCGTATGCAGTTTTTCTACGCCCAGTTCACGCATCAATTCGTGACCGGCCCTGGTAATATCCTCGATGGTTAAATCAGGGAAATCGACGCCATATTTGATACCTGTCTCGGGGTTAATAGATTCCGGTCCTGTACTGCCGTAACAACCGCCCAGTGAATTCAAACAGACGACAAAAAATCGATTGGTATCGATTGCCTTATTCGGCCCTACCATGTACTCCCACCATCCCGGTGACGTATCTTCGTCCGAGGAAGCGGCGTGCGCACTGGGGGAAAGACCGGTGAATATCAGAATCGCATTATCGGCGTCCGGGGATAGTTGTCCCCATGATTCATAGGCAATGGTAACCTCGGCTAATCGTCCGCCACGGCGCATTGGAAATCCGTCGGCACCGAGCCCGGTTAATTCGACGCGTCGGGTGGCCTTGGTGGTGAAACTATAGGCGTTATCTTCATTGGTCATAAAGGGCTCTTCCATTAATTGTTTTTATCCCCGTTTACTGCGTTGGCCCGGTGCTGGTGCGCCAGCCCGGCCTTTCCTCACTTATTTTATATATGCTGCGTTTATCGCGCGGTGCCGTCGGGGCGCCGCATCGCTTGTACTTATTGCCATGGATGGCATGTATGCAGGCCTTGCCGGAGCAAATGCCTACCGCAAAAAAACCAAATTGGCAGAGGCAGTCTTATATATTTTTAAATTTCCAGCATGCGTTGAAGTGCTATACGCGCATTATTGGCAATATCGTCGGGGACCGAGATCTGGTTGACTACATGACCATCGACCAGATTTTCCAGTACCCAGGCCAAATGCTGGGGATCGATGCGGAACATGGTAGAACACATACATAGCATCGGCGACATGAACTGTATCGTCTTATTTTCGCTGGCCAGGGTTTGATGCAATCGATTCACCAGGTTTAATTCGGTGCCTACCAGCCAATGGCTGCCCGGCTCGGAAGCGGTGATGGTTTTTATAATGAATTCGGTGGATCCGACATAATCGGAAAGCTGGCAAACTTCATAACTCGCTTCCGGATGTGAAATCACCTTGCCATTGGGTACCTCACGCCTGAAGTTTTCGATTTGCTCGGGCTTGAACATCTGGTGTACCGAGCAAAAACCTTTCCATAAAATTATTTTCGCCTGCCTGATAGCCTCGGGTGTTAAACCGCCCATCGGCTGGTCGAAATCCCAGGTGACCATTTGTTCTAGCGGAATATCCATTTTTGCACCGGTATTGCGGCCGAGGTGCTGGTCGGGGAAAAATAAAACTTTTTCGCGCTGGGTGAAAGACCATTCGAGAATTTTCTGTGCATTGGTAGAGGTACAAACCACGCCACCGTGCCTGCCGCAAAACGATTTCAGGTCTGCCGCTGAATTAATATAGGTTACCGGGGTAATGCTCTGCTCTGCATCCAGCACCGACGAGAGCTCGACCCAGGCGCGCTCTACCTGTTCGAGATCGGCCATATCGGCCATTGCACAACCGGCCGACAAATCCGGTAGTATCGCTATTTGTTCGGGGCGGGAGATGATATCGGCCACTTCGGCCATGAAATGCACACCGCAAAATACGATATATTCGGCGTTTGAATTGGTCGCTTCACGCGATAACTTAAGCGAGTCACCGGAAAAATCGGCGTGCTTGAATACTTCGTCGCGCTGGTAATGATGGCCGAGTATTATTACCCGTTCACCGAGTATTTTTTTCGCCTCGATGATACGCTTATCGCAATCCTTGTCGTCCAGGGAAGCGTAAGGCTGGAGGTCTATCGCTGTGGCTGCCATGATCAGGCCTTTTTACTTTAGGATGAAAGTGAAAATACTAGCATTTGCAACTGATTCTGCCAATCAGGAATCGACCGCCGGTTTGCGCACTCGAATGGACAGTTCCTTGAGCTGCCTTTCACTCACCGGGGAAGGCGCCTGGGTTAACAGGCAGGTTGCAGTCTGGGTTTTCGGAAATGCCATGACATCGCGAATGGAACTGGCTCCGGCCATTAGCATTACCATGCGGTCGAGACCAAAAGCGATACCGCCGTGCGGTGGGCATCCATATTTTAGCGCGTTGAGCAAAAAGCCAAACTTTTCTTCGGCTTCCTGTGCATCGATGCCGAGCAGTTTTAATACGCTTTGCTGCATAACCACATCGTGAATACGAATCGATCCACCGCCTAGTTCGGTACCGTTTAATACCATGTCGTAGGCCCGCGAGAGAATATTACCGGGGTTTGCTTCGAGCTCGTCCACATCAGTGGTGCTCGGTGCGGTAAACGGATGATGCAACGCGGACCAGCGGTTTTCGCGTTCATCGTGCTCGAACATAGGGAAATCGACCACCCAGAGAAAGCGCCAGCCCGGTTCGACCAGCCCCAGATCCTGCGCAACCTTGATACGCAAGGCACCAAGCGATTCATTCACAATATTGGCTTTATCCGCACCAAAGAAAATCAAGTCGCCGCTTTGTGCCCCGGTGCGCAGCAAGATTTCGCTGATAGCGGCATCGGGCAGAAATTTCAAAATCGGCGATTGCAAGCCATCGCGACCCTGTGCCACATCGTTACACTTGATGTAGGCCAGGCCACGTGCGCCGTAGCGACCGACAAATTCGGTATAGCCATCGATTTCTTTTCGCGTCAGTGCGTTACCACCTGGCACGCGCAACGCCGCCACGCGACCCTGCGGATCATTGGCCGGGCCGGAGAATACCTTGAATTCAACATCGCCAAGCAGGTCCGAGACCGTGTTTAATTCCAACGCGATACGCAGGTCCGGCTTATCTGAACCAAATCGTTCCATTGCCTCGGCATAACTCATGCGCACAAAGGGTCCGTCAATATCTGCATCGAGTACGGTTTTGAACAAGCCGCGCATCATTGTTTCCATCATCGACATAATACCTTCTTCGTCCATGAACGAGGTTTCGACATCGAGCTGGGTAAATTCGGGCTGACGATCGGCACGCAAATCTTCGTCGCGGAAGCAGCGCACAATCTGATAATAACGATCCATTCCCGACATCATCAGCAATTGCTTGAACAATTGTGGCGACTGCGGCAAGGCAAAGAATGAGCCGCTATGGGTACGACTCGGCACCAGGTAATCCCGCGCGCCCTCGGGTGTGGCCTTGGTGAGCATAGGCGTTTCAATATCGATGAAATCCTCATCTTCGAGCCAACTGCGAAGATAGTGGGTAACCCTGGCACGTAGTTTCATGCGGAATTGCATGTCCGGTCTGCGCAGGTCTATATAACGATACTTGAGACGGATATCGTCGTGTACGTCATCGTCGTCGAGTTGAAACGGCGGGGTCTCCGAGGTATTCAGCACCTGCAGTTCCTGTGCCAGTAATTCAATTTCACCCGTCGGCATATCAGCGTTGGTAGTGCCTTCGGGGCGAATCCTTAGTTTACCGCTGACTCTTATTACAAATTCGTTACGCAAGCTCTCGGCCAGCGTAAACATGGCTGCATCGTC
>CBDUSZ010000292.1:0-3832 GCA_965370015.1 uncultured bacterium
GTCGATTTTCTCAGTGTATTACAATTGCAGGCACGGGCACTTAATACAAAATTTTCCCTGATCCGGATTAAAAACGCCAGGCTGGCACAGCGCGTTGATTTACACCTCGCCCTGGGTGGCAGCTTCAGTCAATAGTCGCTTTAAATCTGGCGTGAATATTCTGCCTCTGATTTTGGCAAACACTGAGTCAGCGAACCAGACCATCTGAAATTGCAGGTCTGCTTTGTTTGCCTCGGTGGGACGCCCTGCTGGTAGGTCAGGGCAGGTTAAAATATCCCAGAGGTTAATATTAATACGGTAAAATTCCTTTATTGACACGGAGTGATTAAATGGCGAACGAAAGATACTTAACTATTCATTTTACAGACAGTAGCAAACTGTCTGTGACCTTCCCGAAGCAGACCGATATGCTCTATAATATAGTGAGCAGGGTTGAAAAGGCACTAGATGCAGATAAACTAGCGGCCGAGATCGGTGGTGAATTATTTGTAATCCCGATGAACAATATTAAGTACATGCAGGTGTATCCGGCTCCCGAAAAATTACCCGAGACAGTAATTCGTGGTGGTGCATTAATAAGCGATTATTAGGATCTGCGCCAGCACCAGTCTCCGGTGAAAATAAGAAATACTGGCTTGCTGATGAATTTACCTGTCCGGTTTGGTAATCCGGTTCGCCTATTGGCTAAAATAAATCTAATTCGATAATAATGAACACTACCGTTGATCTGTTAGCCACCGCCAGTCGCTTTGCCATCGCCGCGGCTATCGTCTATTTTGCCTATCAGCTGGCGCAGATAAATGACAACGTGGCGGTCGTCACGCAATCCGTTGACCAGGTATCGCGACATATCGAACCGACGCTTGAAGAAGTGAAACAAGTCCGCCTGGAAATCGCACAGGTTCGCAAACTGATACCGGAAATACTGGCCGAGGTTGCCGAGGTTCGAAAACAGGTTCCCGTCGTGGTTGCGGAGGTAGTCGAAGTTCGAAAGCAGATTCCACCCATCCTGATCAGGGTTGAATCGATCAATCAACAGGTCGGGCCAATACTGCAGCGGGTCGATAAGACCCTCGCGGTGGTCGACGATACCCAGCGACAGATACCGCAAATTTTAACCACCGCGGATAATGCGATCATGGCACTCAACAAAACTCGCGAAGAAGTCGTTCCCCTGGTGCCACAGGTCCTCGAAGAAATAAAGCTCACTCGGGATAAAATAGACCCGACATTAGACCGGGTTGACGATCTCGTCGAAGATGCCTACTTCAAGGCGCTGGAAGCAATCGGTACCGCAGGGAGCGCCGGTAAGGAAGCGAGCGAAGGCGCTATCAAGGGATTTTTTACCGGGCTGATAAAATTGCCCTTCGAACTCGTCGGCACCCTGGCATCACCAATCGTAAACAGTATCGATAAAGATGTGGCGAAACAACTCACCGAAAAAGATATCGAGTTAATGACCGAAGCAGGCAAGAGGGCAATTGAGTCAAATAGAGTCGACAGGGAAAGGCGATGGAAAAATCCGGATTCAGGCAATTCCGGCTCGATGACTCTGATTCGCAAATATCAGTTGCAAGGATTCGATTGTGTTGAGACAAGAGTTCGCATCAACAATAAACGCAAGCAAATAATGGATGAGCCCGACAACTATTGTCTGAATGAAGAAAACGAATGGATCAGTGCCGAGGATATAGGCAAGTAAATCCGAACTCAGGACAACGAATCCTGCCGGTACTGACTCGGTGATTTCCCATACCAGCGTTTGAATGCGCGTGAAAAATTGCCCGGTTCGGCAAAACCCAGTAGAAAGCCGATTTCGTTGAATGAGTGCTGAGGATCACGAACATATTGCAAACTTAAATCACGCCGCGTATTTTCCAGAAGTTGAGTAAATGAAATTCCCTGCTCCCTAAGTTTTCGTTGCAGACTGCGCTGGCTGACATTGATCGATGAGGCTATGCTTTCTTCGCTGATCTGGCCAGTGGGTAAATGCTCGACCAGTTTCGACTTTACCCGCATGGTCACATCGTTGCGATCTAGCTGCGCCAGGTAATCGGTGACGATACTGTCGTTGATTCTAACCAGTTCCGGGTTGGCGGTTGCCAGGGGTTCGGACACCAATTTTGGGTCCATCCACATTGCGTTTTGTGCTTGCGAGAAAGCAATCGGTGCCTCGAATAATTCACTAAAACGGTTGCTACAGTCGGGTTCGTCGTGCTGTATCGAAACCCGGATTGGCCGAAAGTTTGCGCCGTACGAGGCTCGGCACATGGTCAGTACCATTGCCAGCGCGGCATCGACTGAGGCCTGCACGGGTTGTAGTAGCTTTAGACGGCTCGCGTCCATGATTAGGCAATACGAATCTGCCGATTTTTCGAGTTGTATGACACCGTTTGCCGCAGTGTTAATAATGCGGGTATAGCGCCTCAAACGCTGAAAAGCCTCTTCCAGATTATCACTCGCCAGCCACGAATAACCGAGCGCGTGCAGCGTAGTCGGATGCCAGAAGCTTGCCACGGTCAGGCCGAAGCAGGGATCCCGGGTTGTTTCAGTCGCAAGCTCCCACAAACGCCTGATCGCCGGGGCCGAGAATCGCGCAACCGGATCACGCAGTCTGGAATGATCCAGACCGGCCTTTGCGAACAGCTCGGCACTGTCACAATCGTAGGAATCGATTGCCTTGGAAATCAACAGTACCCATGAAGATAATGCAGAAAAATGAGTGCTCGGATGCATTTTATTCGTTTTTTAACTCCGGGATAGGCGATTGGCGCCCTCGGATTAGCGCCATTTAAGCAATCGATTCCATAGTAGCACACACACGAAATCTTAATTCGAGGAACGCTACGATGGTATATTCAAATCCGACAAATAGCACTACCCAGTGCACTATCAACGAGATCATATCCTATGTTGGCATAGGACTGCATAGCGGACACAAGGTCTCTATGACCCTGTACCCGGCAGCGCCCAACACCGGCATTTGTTTCCTGCGCAGAGACGTTGACCCCGAGCATATGCTGATTCGGGCTTCGTGGAAGAATGTCGTCGATACCCGCCTGTGTACCGTGCTCGGCAATGAGCATGGTGTCACCATCAGCACGGTAGAACACTTGCTGGCCGCGCTGCGCAGCTGTGGAGTCGATAATCTGTTAATCGAAATGAACGGCGACGAAGTGCCCATACTCGATGGTAGTTGCGCGCCGTTGGTCACTATCATCAAAAAAGCCGGGATTGTCACCCAGCGCGTACCACGGTTTGGTATCTGGATTGAGCGCCCGATTGAAGTCAGGCAAGGCGAGCATTACGCGATCCTGGCGCCGAGCGAGGTACCACGAATTACCGTAGATATCGAGTTCGCTAATGCCGCGATCGGCTCACAGTGTGTATCGGTCGATTTGATCGATAATGTGTTCGAAACAGAAATTGCGCCAGCCCGCACCTTCGGCTTCGCCGACGAACTCGAGCAATTGCGCGAACAGGGCCTTGCGCTCGGGGGTTCGGTGCGCAATGCGGTATTACTGGACGATGATCGCGTCGTCAACGAAGAGGGACTGCGTTTCGCCGATGAATTTGCACGCCATAAAATTCTCGACTGCCTGGGTGATCTGGCGCTGGCAGAGGCGCCGATCTTCGGACAGCTGTACGCGCACAAACCCGGGCACCGGCTCAATAATGCACTGTTACGCGAGATGTTCGCACACACGGACGCCTGGAGCCGGCTGACTTACGAGGAGATAAACGATCGCATCGAGAAACAACAGGTACCCAGAAAATCATGGATAAATGCAGTTGCCTGACTATGTAAATCAAGGCTTATAGCTTCAATTGA
>CBDUSZ010000293.1:0-3824 GCA_965370015.1 uncultured bacterium
CATTGCCAGTCGCCGAGTCGTTTCATCACCCGGGCTTTGTCAAAGTCGATGATATAAAACCGGTCCTGTTTATCTATGAGCAAATTATTTGCATTCAGATCAGCATGCCGAAAGCAATGTTCCTGGAACTGCTTCAGCAATAGCCCGAGTCTGTGCCAGGATTTTTGATCTAAAACACTATGCGTTAATCGTTCGGCAAGCGTTTCCGAATTCTCAATGTAGGCGGTAATAATAGCAGCGCGATAGGACAACCCGTTTCTACAGACACACACACCAAGAGGCGTTGGAACCGGCAAGCCCGCTTTGATCACCAGCCTTAGCATAGACCATTCTCGCCAGGCACGGGTCCGTCTCCTGCCAAGCCACAGGTAGCGGTCGGTAGACAGGCGTGCGACCATGCCACCCCGAAAATATTGGCGTAATATTGCGGCCTGCCCTTCGATATCAATTCTGATGCTGCCTCCCCTGCCACCAAAAACAGGGGGCAATTCAGCTTTAGCACGCCAGTAGCCAGGATCGAAATGTTTGCGCTCAAGGTTGCCTACGGCATCCTCATCGTGCAGGATGTAGCATCTCTCGTTTTTTGTTAATTGCTCCATATTCACCCATGATTGATTTTCCCCAGCAACCGAAATCCCTCTGCATTTTCAGGCTCTCGGCAATCGGCGATGTTACCCATATTCTACCGATTATTGATACCCTGAAGAAGGTCTGGCCCAATACCCGGATTACCTGGATTATCGGCAAGCTAGAATACCAGCTGCTAAAATCACTCCCCGGGGTCGAGTTTATTGTATTCGATAAATCGAAAGGCTGGAGAGCCTTTTTCGATCTGAGACAACAGCTAAAAGGCCGACGTTTCGATTTACTGTTAATGATGCAGGCAGCGTTACGCGCAAGTATCGCCAGTTTGTTAATTTCTGCGCAGTACAAACTTGGCTTCGATCACCAGCGCGCGATCGACTATCAATGGTTATTTTCCAATCAAAAAATCACCGGCGATAACCGCGTACACGTTCTCGATGGTTTTTTTCAATTCCTTGAGGCTCTTGGCATCGAACAGAAAAACTATACCTGGGATCTGCCTATAGAAGCTGATGACCAGCATTATGCCGACGAAATAATAGCCAATGCTCCGAGCGTGATAATCAACCCGTGCAGCAGTGCGCGCAAGAATAACTGGCGAAACTGGTCGCTAGAACGCTATGCCGAAATTAGCGACTATTTGCATAAGCGGAAAATACAGGTATTGATTACCGGCGGCCCTTCAAAGACTGAAATAGAATTTTGCCAGTCCATTGTCGATGAATGCCAGTCGTCACCGCAGAATCTGGCTGGCAAGACGACGCTTGGCCAATTACTGGCCTTAATTAAGCGCGCGAAGTTTATCATTGGCCCCGACACCGGCCCGGCGCATATGGCAACCATTGTCGATACGCCCGTGATTGGGTTGTTCGCCAGTAGTAATCCGATGCGGAGTGGCCCTTATAAAAGCCAGCAGATTTTAATTAATAAGTATGCCGAGGCATTACACGAATTCAGTGATAAAACAATTGAGCAGGCACGCTGGGGGGAAAGAATACGCGATCCGAATGTTATGAATCTGATTAGTGTCGACGAGGTTAAGCACCGAATCGACGAACTAACCGGGTAGTGAGCGAATTTTCTGGATAATATCAGTACTGGAAAAGCCCTTTAACAGCTCAATTATTTCCACCCTGCCACCCGCCTGCAATACAACATCGGCTCCCGCTATATTTTCTACTTTATAGTCTCCACCTTTGGCAAGCACATCGGGCAGAACTTCTGCGATTAATCGCTGCGGGGCATCTTCAGCGAAAGGCACTACATAGTCGACACTGGACAAGCCAGCTAGCACTTGCATACGTTGAAGTAGTGGATTGATTGGCCGATGCTCGCCCTTATATCGTCTCACTGAATCATCGTCATTGACCGCGACAATCAATATATCCCCATGGAATTTACATTGCTCCAAATTTGCTACATGTCCAGGTTGTAAAATATCAAAACAACCATTGGTCATGACTATAGATTTGGATGAGCGCAGCTCAGATAAAAGTGTTAGCAACTCTACTTCAGTTTTTATCTTTTGATCAAACAACGCGTTCGAGCCAGGCTGCTCCAGTTCACTTAGACTAACCGTTGCAGCACCCATTTTCCCGACCACGATACCAGCCGCACGATTGGCCAGCATTGCCGCCGATTCGAAACTTTCACCCCCAGCAACAGCCGCCGCAAATACCGCGATCACCGTATCGCCAGCACCCGTAACATCGAAAACTTCGCGTACCCTGGAAGGTATATTAACCACACGATTCGACTCGATTAGGGTCATACCATTTTCACTACGAGTGAGTAGTAATGCTTGCAGATTTAAATCCTTTATCAGCTGACGACCACGCGTCTCAATTTCAACTTCGTTTGCACAAATACCCACCATTTGCTGAAATTCGGACATATTGGGCGTTAACAGCGTCGCATTTGTGTAGCGTTCACGATGATTTCCCTTAGGGTCAATTACGACAGGAATATTTTGCTCGCGACAGCAGTTAATGATGGCAGGACAAATTTCGGACAGAGTTCCCTTGTTATAATCCGACAGAATTAGCAGATCAGTTTGATCCAACGCCAGTAATATCCGAGCCTGCAAGGCCTGGTGATCGATACTTGATAAATCATTCTCCTGATCCAGGCGGATTAACTGCTGGTGCCGACTCATAACACGTAATTTGGTGATGGTACTAATTTCGGGATTTATAGTCAGCTGGGCATCCACACCATACTGTTGTAATCGCTGTAATAATTCACTACCCGATTCATCCTCGCCGACCAGGCCGAACAAGCTCACTTTGATGCCTAACGAAGCGAGATTCAATGCAACATTCCCTGCCCCACCTGGGCGTGCATCAGTTTCATCTACACGCACCACCGGAACTGGAGCCTCGGGGGAAATTCTGTCGGTACTACCATGACAATATCTATCCAGCATGACATCGCCGACTACCAATATTTTTTTGTTATCTATATCAATCATTATTACTAGCCAATTAACCGGGTATAAATGGCCTGATTCTCCTATGCGATTTAATTAGTTGCGCTTAACTCATTGAATCACAAAGGAGAATCGGGTACTGGTACATTGTAATACGATACAGGTATAAATACTAAAAATGGTTCTGAGATACCGATGAATCAAAGTAATTGCAAAGAGCCAGAATAGGCACTCCTGGAACCTGCAACGGACGACACCGTGCCAATTCAAAATAAGCCGAAGAATATTCTTAACTTACTATTAGTTCTTCAAAGTACTTAATGAAATTAACGACAGTAGTTTCGGAAGAAGTTTTTCGACACACTATGGGGGATTGAAGCTAATCAAACAAAATCCACCAATGATAATTAGGTGAATTTGAAATTTGCATATAGCGATTGTAGTAGCGGGTAGGTGTCGCTTTGGTAGAGTCGAGTCTGGAGCAGAGACCCCGAGAACTAGAAGCAGGCAACTTTAGCTAACGCAGTTGCTGCTTCGCGTCGCAACCATTAGGCAATAGCGGACTCCATTGAGTATAATACTTTACCGCTAAACCACCAAAGCCAGAATAATTATGCACAGCCTGGGAAATTCAATACGCAAGGGCTTGTATAGCCTTTTGGCCAGCCCAAAAGCAGCCAGGGAGCAATGGGCCAACAAATATTGGCAGGAAGCTGATGGTTTTAGAAATATATCCTGTGCCACCTGTCCTAAGCAAGATGAAAAACAAAAGGGGTGTCGCATACCATTTGGCACACCTTTACGTAAATGC
>CBDUSZ010000294.1:0-3822 GCA_965370015.1 uncultured bacterium
GCGTGGGCACAAATCGCAAAATACGCGAAATGGTGGGCCTTATATTCAGAATGATTTCATTATCTTCGGTGATGAAAGGTGTTACATTCATAACGAAACCGACCGGTACCGTGTGTATTGTTACGGTAGTAGTTTTATCTACTATTCCTTCTGACGTTGTTGTGTCCGTTTCAGTGCTAAAGTAAACCCGATTATCGACTACCTTCAATATCGATGTTTGATTGTTCAGGGCCATAATTTTGGGGCTCGACATCACCGAAACCTCACCGAAAGAATCGAGCGCCTTTATCGCCGCGGATACATTTCTGTCAGGATTGCTATCAGTATAGGTTGCCGAAGTGAATGGCGTTGTTCCAAGTGTAGTCGTCCCCAACAGGCTTTGCTGCAGACTCCAGCCATCGCCGGTTTCTATCAGTGACCAGTCGACACCAGCCTGAAAATCGTCATTCAAGGTAACTTCGACAACGGTCGCCTCGATCAAAACCTGTTTGCGCGCGCTATGGATAACCCGGTCGATAAAGCGTTGAATATCATCATGTGCAGATGAAGTGGTACGCACAGACATAGTGCCGGTTTCCGGATTAGAGATGACAATTCCGGTAAAGTCTTCAGTTGTAGAAAGCAATGCGACATTTTCTTCCAGTGTTTTCCAGAATTCATTTTGAGCATCGCTGGTCACCGTAGTTGACGAATTACTGCCGCCACCACTGCTAGCGCCAGAAGTACCTGTTGACGCTATTTGTGTCGCCACCTCTACACTCGAGGTCGTAACCCTGGACATATTCAAATAGTCAATTCTATATAGTCGTGTAAAGGGCCTATCCTGCTCGACAATCAAATTTTTCCCATCCATGTAGTAACGCAGCGAAATCTGCCGTGAGATTCTTTTTAAAATTTGTGGCAGGGTCTGGTCGATTGCATTAATGCTGACTCTGCCTGTAATCGACGGATCAACATCGAGATTCAGGCGTGCATCGCGCGCCAGGGCAAATAACAGCTCGTTTGCAGGAATATCTGTAACAACAACAGTAAATGTTTGCAACTTTTCCACGGGTTCCGGTGCGGCGATAATCGGCACCTGTTCTACCACCCGCGGGATCGCAAGCGGGGGTGGATTAACCGATGGTACCGGAACATCAATGTGGCCTGCTACCTGCATTCTATCGTTCCCACCCATAAAACTCTGGCAGCCCGACAATGCAAAGACAACGATTAGCGATACAATTATTTTCATTATCATTTTCCCGGTGTAAATCTATTTGGGGGTCTCGTAATTAATTCTGCGTCATTCAGACACGAAGTTGAAGAGCGCCAAATCAAGGCGGCATGCGCAACTAATGGTTGGTCTATATTAACAAACATATGTTGATTCATGATTTGATCACAGGCTCCCTGGCTATAGTAATGCGTTTTGCATTAGGTAGACCGAATGTAAATATGGAGAATTTGCTTTCACCGACTCAGGCAAGCGCTGTATTTCGACACGCCCCTGGGCTACCGATTGGAATTCGCTGTAAAATACGCGATAAATCATCTGTGAATCCACATTAACCTCATATAAGTAGGTTTTATCCAGGCTCAGCGGCCATTCATTTTGCAGGTAGTAGACCAATTCGCGTTCCTTAGATTTTTTACTCATCATTACCTGGATCGATACATTATTTCTCTGCGCCTTACTCAACCATTCTCGACTTTGTTGTAATTTGGTATTTAACCATCGATGGTATTTTGCAGGCGTATCGTTTTCAGCCTGTTTCGCATCGTCTAATCGCTCGCCTTCGACCAATTCAATCTTTACTGAATCCGGCTGAATATCTGCCTTAACTGCTTCAATCTTTACGGGATCCATCTGTCCTGGGCTCAATTGAATATCAGCGTTATCACCAACTTCGCTACTAGTGTCAGCCAATACTCCTGTATTCGGTTCAGGCCTTACCTGTTCTGATTTTGATTCTACTGTAGCAGTAATCTTTGCGGTATCGACCATGGCGACAACATCCTCGAAATTCGCTTTAGTCACCTGCGCACCAGTATCCTCGTGATTATTATCATTTTCTGTGACCGATTTTACAGTTTCGGCGAGTTTAGTGACCTGCGGCGCCTTATTCTCGACCAAATCTACAGGTTCAATGCCAAATGTAACCAGCACACTGGCCCGTAAAGGTTCACTCTTATAAATAGCTAATGCCAGGGCGAATATTATCGGCAGCGCTAGCCACCATAATCTGTTGCTATTTTTGTGGATTGCATCATCCCCAAATGTACAGTCGTTAACTGCAGCAACCACATGCCTGGTGGTCAAATTATGCGTACTTTCTGCGAAAGCCGACAACAAAATTTTGTCTGCAATTATATTAATCCGCCGCACCAGGCCACCTGAATACTGGGCTACCTTGTTGGCCAGACTCGAAGTGATTAATTCGGGACCGGCGTAACCGACTTCGCGCATTCTAAAATTCAGATATTTATGAATTTCATCCGCGGTAAGCGGCGACAAATTAAAATTGTGGGTGATTCTCTCGCGCAGTTGGCGTATCGACTTTTTCGCCAAATTTTCGTCCAGCTCCGGCTGCCCGAACAAAATAATCTGTAACAGTTTATGCTGATCGGTTTCAAGATTCGATAACAGACGAATTTCTTCCAGGGTGTCGAGAGGCATGCCCTGGGCTTCCTCAATAAAAAGAACTACCTGTTTATTTTCTATATGACGTTGTAACAGGTAATCCTGCAACATATGCATCACTTCGTGCTTCGACGCATCCTTTGTAGCCGGTAATTCCAGCTCGTGTGCGATGACGAATAAAATATCTTCCGCGGAAACACTGGGATTGCCGATATAGATAATCTCTACCGACTTCGGTAACTTGAGTTGCAACATCCGGCATAACATGGTTTTACCACTACCCACTTCGCCGACAACCTTAACAATGCCTTCACCTCGATGAATCGCATATACCAGTGCTCCAAGGATGTCGCCGCGCTTGCCACCTTCGAAAAACAGGCTAGTGTCTGGTGATATCTTGAATGGTGGTCGCTTTAGTCCGAAATATTCTTCGTACATGCTAGCACCCCATCCTGGAGATATTTGCGGGTACCACAAGGCAGCAACAACGCCTTGTGCCGACGTACTGCCGTAACGCTGAATTCATGGCTATCTCCTTGATGGGATACCTACTCATAGTGCTCCTGCCGTCCCATTCTGCCGTACAGCGTGGTACGGTTCACTCCCAGCATTTCCGCCGCTTTACTGACATTGCCATCCTGTTCCTGCAAGGCAAGATTGATTATTTCTTTTTCCATCAATTTCAACATTTGGTCAAGCTGAAAGTCGTCTGCATGCAGTGCTTTTTTTAACCAGCTTTTAGTGCTAATTTCTCCCTCGGATCGTCGCGGCCCAGACATTTCTAATTTAAGTATTTCCGCCTTGATCGTCTGGCCCGGATATTTCGCCGACAAGCGAATGATGATGTTTCTTAATTCCCTCACGTTTCCCGGGAAAGAATAATCGTTCCAAATACCTAGCGCCTCGTCATCGAGTGTAAAAGTAGCTATCTGCTCGTCCACCTCGCGCTTGAAGTATTCCAGCAACTCGAGCTTGTCACCTTTTCTTTCATTTAATGTCGGCACCCGTAGCGACAGCACGCTAAGTCGATGGTACAAATCCTCCCTGAATTGGCCTTTTTCTATCGCGATGAATATATCTTTATTGGTAGCCGACAACACACGTGCAGAAGAATGCCGGGGCTGCGTTTCTCCGAGTCGATAAAACTCCCCATCTTCGAGAACCCGCCAAAGTTTGGCCTGCAAATTCAACGGCAAATC
>CBDUSZ010000295.1:0-3818 GCA_965370015.1 uncultured bacterium
ATTTTCGAGTCAATCTCGTCTGTTCAAGACTTCGCCACGCGTTGGCTATGGACATGAAACAACGAAAGACCGCATATGGGGCTCGGAGGTATTACCCCGAAATAGAAGCTAGTATTAGCTGCATTAAGGATTCTACTGATAAATACAGCTATTTATGGGGGGATTACCCATAGAGGACGGTTGTAAATCCGTCCAGTCATCACTACTCATTGTGCATTAGCGGTCGCTCGAGCCTGCTACTCACCGAACTTTACTCTAACCGGGTATTAGTGTTAATTTCGCCGATTCGATTAATCAGCGAGTAATCTGTGTTTTATAAAACCGACCAACCCCATGGCCTGCCCCACGACCCGTTCAAGAGTTGCGTAGTGCCGCGGCCAATCGCCTGGGTAAGTTCCATGCATCCGAATGGTGCGGTTAATTTGGCGCCTTTTAGTTTTTTTAATGCACTGGCGAGTGACCCGCCCATGGTGATGATCTCGTTTACCGGATATCACCAGCACGGTGGTGAGAAAGACAGCTTATTCAATATCAAAAGCAGTGGTGAGTTTGTGATTAACATGGTACCACTGGCATTAAAAGAAGCGATGAATACTACCACCTCACCCGTAGCCCATGAGGTAGACGAGCTAGAGCTTGCCGGGCTCAGTACAGAGGATTCAATTCTGGTAAAACCACCCCGTGTCAAGGAAGCGCCAATCCAGATGGAGTGCGAACTTTTTCAGGAAATAAAACTTCCCTGCACGCTGGAAAACAGCATTAATACCACCATCATCGGTAAAGTACTGGGCATTCATATCAAAGACGAAGTACTGAGCGATGGGATTATCGACTTATCCAAAATCAAACCATTAGCGAGGCTTGGCTATAACCAATATACCACGGTTGATAATTTTTTTACGATGACACGCCCCTAACTGACACCAGGTGTATCTCGGTCATTCGATGTCCTCTGATTCCAGGCTATTCTGAAATTCGATTGAGACACCATCTGAATATTTTGCCAGGCCGTTGTTTAGAAAATGCTGTCGCATCGGATGGCCGTTACCGCCACTGGCCCGCATATCGGATTCGGACGTGTGCTGTTCGACGGTCGGCCAATGCCCGGTTTGAGGATCGGCACCCTCGGCCACGATATCCAACGGATCGTCTTCACTGATCGCTGGATATTGCAGAATATCCATAAACTGCCAGGTTGCTTCGAGGGGTATATTATTATTTGGATCATAAAAATAAATTGACCAGAAAATACCATGATCTACAGCACCTTCAACCTCAATATCAGCTGCCTCTAGCCGGTCTTTAAGAGCAAATAAGTCGCGCCTGGAATCCACCGTAAATGAAACATGATCGAATCCAAGTGGTAATTCCGTACGGTCCCCGGGAAACTTCTTATTCATCGGACTCGCCCCTTCATATTCAAAGAATGCGACGTGCGTGACCCCATCGGGAAACTGGAAGAAATAATGCCGGTAGCCGTCGTGCCCGATACCGGCGCTCAACTTTAAATTTAACAGATCACGATAAAAGCGTATGGTTTTCACCATGTCACTGGTAATAAATGCGAGGTGGTTAATACCTTTCAAGTTCATCTTAGTAAACCCGGGTCAAGAATAAATATTATATGCCCAGATTACTAATTCTGAAAAATTTATCATCAACACATTTAAAGTGGTTTATGCGGACAAAATTGAAGAAGTTGCAAATACGCTGGCCTTCTACCCATCACTCCGATAAAGACTTCAGGCCGCTAATCGATTCTTTCACCTCATCAGTCAATCGGTCACTGCTGCCCTCTGGAGCCAGGTACCAGATAAGAATCCACGCAAGCAAAAAAATAACCGCAACATTTCTAATGAAAGAAGCTACTTTTTCCTGGGATTTCAGGCCTTCTACCCACGCCCGATTGGAGGTATAGGCGCGATAAAAAAAGCCGATAACTTTGAAAATGGGTCCGTACAGAAATTGGATCCATTGCTGATAAGGTTTTGCCACGATATTTCCTGGTTTATTAATCTGGTAATTCCACTAATTCAGGGATTTCTAGCGAAAGAAAGGACCGGCTATTTTACCCTTCTAGGTATTTTTATCGTCCTCTATTTTATCCCACTAGTCATTTATCCAGGCAAAATTCTACCCGGTCAACACAGTTGTCAAAATATATAGCAGGCGAATACGATATTGTAATAAACAGAAATTAACCTATATCTGCTACCTAAATGCTGTTATTGACTACAATTAAGAATAAATATCCAAAAATACCTTAGAATTAAGTGCATCCATAATAGGTTCTTCATACATGTTGAAAGTTTTACAAATTGAGCTTAAAGGTTTTTCCAGGACAATAGCTGAGCTTGAATGGTTGCTATTAATCCTTGTGCTACTCTATTTTGTTGTCCCCTCTGCAAAAATAACCAACGAGTGGGGGCTCATTTTAGCGATGATTTTGTTTGCCTCATTTGTCATCTCGTTTAGATACTCGAAGCTGTTCACCAAAGAAACGCGTTGGAAACTTGCTGTCGAGACATGGGCAATGATCATCTTCATTACCTGGTGCGCCTATCATACCGGTGGCATTAATAGTCCATTGCTTAATCTGTATATTCTCGTGATTATTGTCAGCGCATTGACGCTGGGCAAGATCATAACACTATTGGAATTTCTTCTGATCACCGCGGTATATTTTTTTCTTGGGCAAGCTTCCTACGCAGCGACTACTTTTTCATTTGTCAATTTTGGAGAGGTAATGATCTTATTTGCTCCAATTTTGCTCGTAGGATATATAACCACACTATTGGCAGCTGACGTCGAATACGCACGCGATGAATTGATACTGCAATCGGGTACAGATGAACTCACAGGCCTTAAAAACAGGCGGGCATTTAACAGCGCATTATCGTTGGAAGTAAAAAAGGCAATCCGTTATGAAAGACCGTTTGCCATTATGATGTTAGATGCCGATTACCTTAAACAGGTTAATGACCGATACGGCCATGATACTGGTGATAACCTAATAGTTTCCGTCTCACAAGTCATTAAGAGTTCGCTTAGAGAAACGGATATATTAGCGCGATTCGGTGGTGACGAATTTGTAATAATGTTACCCGATACCAATGATTCCAGGGCTTTTGATGTCGCTGAGAGAATCAGAATTGCTGTTGAAAATACGTCGATAAATGCTGATGGGGATAGTGTCTCTTCAACACTTAGCATAGGCATTGCAAGTTATCCCGTTGATTCAGAAAACATAGATGATGTTACCAAAAAAGCAGACAAGGCCTTATACGCAAGTAAGCAAACCGGCAGAAATGTCGTAACCAAATACTCACCTGAATTACCTAATAACTAATCCATACCTGATAGACGCAAAAATATAATCGAGGTTATGGGAACATCAACCTGGATGAATGACTGCAAACGGATAAACCAGTTCTGGCGGGGTGAATTTTCTGCAGGCATCCAGACCCCCCACGGATCCCTGCACAGCCTGCGCCACTCATTCTGCAGCCATCTCGTCATGTCCGGAGTAGACCTCACCACAGTACAACGCCTCGCCAACCACAGCACCAGCACCAGCAAAGTCACCGAACAATACGCCCAACTCGCACCCAGCCACCTCGAACAAAGCACCAGCCGACTAGATCTGTAAAGCGGGCCATTAAAAATTATTTGAGATAGGCCCAATTCGGCCAACAGCTGACGTTCGTATAGGTTTTCAAGAAGGCAAAATTCAGCACTGAGCGGAACTTTGATAATTGCTACTGCAATGGAGGAAAGGAGATTGATTCACACATGTGACAACCCACTACAATCCGTGG
>CBDUSZ010000296.1:0-3812 GCA_965370015.1 uncultured bacterium
AGTGGAATCAGGCTGGCGAGCAGGAATACAGTGGCCCAGGATACCGATTCGTAAGCTTCTTCCATTTTCAATACGCCGGACAGTACCATGCCGATTGCACCGGTTAACAGTGCCACCGAAAGACGTAAGTCGGTGAATAACACCAAAAACAGCGCGGTAGCGAAAAAGAAACCAGCCCAGCCAACCTTGTTGGGTCGCGTTTCCTCTCGCGGATATTCACTGGTTACGATGACGAAATTGCGATCTGTCTCGAGGTGCGCAAGCGCCCTCCAGGTGGTATGTACCAACAATGTGTCACCGGTTTCGAGTGGCACATCGCGAATTTTATCGCCTTCGAACATGGTTTCACCATTGCGGTGTAAAGCAACCATGGCGATACCGTAGATTTTCCGCATCCACACATCTTTTGCGGATTTTCCAAGTAATGATGATCCGGGCGGAATTACGATTTCGGCAATACCGGCCTGGGTGGATGACAAAACCTCAGAAAATACGCGCAGACCTTTCTGAATTTTGAGTCCATAGGCGTCGACAAAGTCTTTCAGGTGCGCGGGGGAGCATAAAATACCAAGGGTTGAGTTCTCGGTAATGTCGAGATCCCGTGATAAATCGCCCTGACTGGCGCGCACCTTGGAACCGGATGTCTGGAACGCGATAATGCGTATCTTGTTTGCCGATTCAATATCATCGAGTATCTGGCCCACCAATGGACTTTCGGCGGGTACAACCACTTCAAATTGAAGATAATCGACACCGTAAACTTCTTCCAGGTACTTGGCAGATCCCGCCACGCTAGCCTTGGTATCGGTGGATACTGCTGGCAACACATATTTTCCGGCGACAACAAAATAAATAATACCGCTGAATACCAGTGCCAGGCCGATTGGCGTCACTGAAAACAGGCTCCAGGTGTCCATTTGCAGTTCAGACGGCAATGCGACGTTCGAGGTTAAAATCAGGTCGTTTAAAAGAATTAGTGGTGATGAGCCCACCATGGTGACGGTACCGCCAAGAATTGCAGTAAATCCCATCGGCATTAACAGACGCGACATCGGTAATCCCGAGCGTACCGAAATTCGGCTAACCACCGGCAGAAACAGCGCCGCAGCTCCTACATTCTGCATGAATGAAGAAATAATACCGACGGTACCGGAGATGATCGGAATAATTCGTTTCTCGGTGGTACCGCCAATTTTTAAAATAAAACCGGCAACTTTGCTCATAATGCCGGTTTTATCCAGACCAGCGCCGAGAATCATTACTGCGATAATCGACATCACTGCATTACTGGAAAAACCGTTGAATAAGTTCTCGGTTGGAACCAGGCCCTGATCGAGACCCATGACGGGCGCAAACAGGGATGTTAAACCGAGCAATGCGAGGATTGAAATGGCAGCCTCGTCGACACTCACAACTTCGAACGAAAACAGGTAAATAGTTAGAATCAGCAATCCGCTTACCCAGGCGACCTCAATACTCGGTGCTAGCTGGGTGATACCCCAGGCAGCCAGGGCAAAAAAAGGCGCAGCGACCCACTTCCTATTCGGGGATTTGATAAACTTAATCAAGCTTTGCTCGTGGCCTCTTTATATCTTCCGGTCGAGTTGGAGCGTCCAAAACGGCAGGTATGATGAAATACTGGTGTCCCCATCCGGGCATTATTAATGTGCGTACACGGGTAATTAATACAGGTGAAGCGCTGCGATTTCAAATCAAAAAATGAAATCATGGTATCAATTCGGCAAATCTTGCGCCTATTGTCAGGCTGCAGATTTTGCTTGTTAAGGCTTAATTCCGGGAACTACTGATTGATTGTGGATGCGCTCGGAACCAACACCCATAGTTTACACAAAATTATATAACCGCACAAAATCTACTTGACTAAAGTGATATAAAAATAAATCGCTATTTTCCTGGTTTTGCCAGCTCGAATTCGTTCGAGCGGTCGTGTTTCCACTGGTGGTGTAGAGATTAACACCCACGCGCAATACCTTACGGTGCAGGTCGTTGCTTAGGTGCCTTTAATTATTAGCCGAATGAATTCGGCCCTGCTAACATAATCTACTCTGGCGAATTGAGAAACAGCCTAAAATTACACGCGCTAAAATTAGGTTGAGGTTCGCGATTAAACTTCAAAGCAGATAAAATATATCCTCAGAAAAAGTCCTTGTAGCTTTATTCGGGAATACATCCATGTCCAAAAAGCACCCGGTTGTAGTGATAACCGGCTCTTCAGGAGCAGGCACTACAACGGTAAAAAAAGCACTGCTGTCAATTTTTTTACGCCAGAATATAAATCCGGTAGTCATCGAAGGCGATAGCTTTCATCGTTATGACAGGGTGGCGATGCAAAATAAAATGGATGAAGCCACCCAGGCCGGGCAAAACTTCAGTCATTTTGGGCCTGCTGAAAACGAGTTAGAACGCCTGGCCGAGCTGTTCAGGACTTATGGAGAAACCGGTCGCGGTGAAAAACGTTTCTACCTTCACAACGATGATGAGGCGATGGAACATAACCAGCGTCTCAATTTGAATCTCGAAGCTGGCCAGTTCACGCCCTGGGAAGAGGTGGAGGCCGATACCGACCTGATGTTTTACGAGGGGCTTCACGGGCTGGTAAAAACCGAAGCAGTCGATTTAACCAAACACGTCGATTTAAAGGTTGGTGTAGTGCCAGTGGTAAACCTCGAATGGATTCAAAAAATTCACCGTGATAATGCAGAACGTGGATATACAGAGGATGTCATCGTCGACAATATTCTGCGGCGCATGCCCGATTATGTAAAATATATTACACCGCAGTTTTCTGAAACCGATATTAATTTTCAGCGGGTGGCTACAGTCGATACTTCGAATCCGTTTATAGCGCGTGATATCCCCACGTTGGATGAGAGTTTTGTGGTTATCCGCTTCAGGAATCCTGATATACGGCATACCGACTTTAGCAATTTGTTAGCGATGATTCACGGTTCGTTTATGTCACGACGCAATACTATCGTCGTCCCCGGGGGCAAGATGGGGATGGCGATGGAGATTATTTTTAACCCGATAATGCGCGAGCTGATGGCAAGGCGGGACGAGGCATGATAGTTCTACGACGGACTGGGCTAAACCCGGCGTTATCTAGAGGCACTCAATGGAGCTGATTGATAGCCACTGTCATCTTGACGATGATCGATTTGATAATGATCGCGATGAGGTGATCGCGCGCGCAAAGTCATTAAATATAAACAAGATAGTTATCCCCGCGACTACTGCCAACCGCTGGCTAAAGGTCAGGCAGGTGGCGGAGACATACGATGGTGTCTACGCCACCTACGGTTTGCATCCAATGTTTATCGCCCAGCATGCGGCAATGCATATACGCGAACTCGATGAATGGCTGGATGGTGAAAAAGCGATTGCGGTAGGCGAGTGTGGCATCGATTTTTACCACTCCAGAATCGATGAAAAATGGCAGAAACAACTATTCAAGGAGCAGTTGCAACTGGCGGTAAATCACCGCTTACCGGTAATTGTCCACATCCGCAAGGCAATGGATGAGGTGATTGGTATACTCAGAAAAAGCACGCCGGTGAGCGGTGTGATTCATAGTTTTTCCGGCAGCCTGCAACAGGCGCAACAATTGATCGATCTTGGATTCAAGCTCGGGATCGCAGCAACGGTGGGTTTTGAACGCGCGAAAAAGTTACGCCAGGTAGTGACTAAAGTGTCGGATAGCAGCTTGCTGCTCGAATCTGACGCGCCCGATCAGCCCGGTGCCGCGCATCGTGGCGAGCGCAACGAACCGGGGTATATCGTCGAGCATTTAA
>CBDUSZ010000297.1:0-3810 GCA_965370015.1 uncultured bacterium
ATGCACTGGCAAATACAACGCAAACGTTTCCGCGCACATCTGGAAGGCGATAAATGCACCCATCCGGGATCGGTATTTGATCCAATATCCGCCAGGATCGCCGAGCATATAGGTTTCGAGGTCGGCATGTTTGCCGGATCTGTGGCCTCGCTGACGGTACTCGGAGACCCCGACCATATCGTCCTCACCCTGAGTGAATTTGCCCAGCAAGCCTATCGTATCTGCCGTGCCAGCGAGCTTCCGATTTTAGTCGATGCCGATCACGGCTATGGCAATGCACTGAACGTGCGACGTACAGTAGAAGAACTGGAAAGTGCCGGAGTGGCGGCCTTATCTATCGAGGATACCCTGTTACCGAGGCCATTCGGTGCTGGCAATAAAACCAGCCTGATATCCATCGCCGAAGGCGTCGGCAAAATGCGCGCAGCTGTATCGGCGCGACAGGATCCCGGCCTGGTACTTGCTGCGCGAACCAGTGCGGTAGCGGAAACAGACCTCGAAGATGCGATAGCGCGTATCACCGCTTACCAGGAGACTGGCGTCGACGCGATATTCCTGGTTGGGGTGAAGAC
Source organism: uncultured bacterium (assembly GCA_965370015.1). GTDB lineage: Bacteria > Pseudomonadota > Gammaproteobacteria. Next base: position 573 of record CBDUSZ010000297.1, read on the forward strand.
CAAACAACAAATCGAAGCGATAGCCAATATTTGCCGACTTCCGTTGATTATCGGCGGCGCCGGAATGGATATCGTCGATCTTGATTACCTCGGCCCTCTCGGCGTTCGCGTCTGCCTGCAAGGGCACCAGCCGGCGCTGGCCGCTATTATGGCAACCTACGACACCCTGATGGCACTGCGCGAAGGCGTTTTACCTGCTGATGTAGAGAGCATTATCGACAGAGACTTGCTTAACAAATTAAGTCGCGTCGATACTTATGATCGCTGGATAGAAGATTTTCTCGAATAGGATTGTAACGAAGCACAATTAAAGGCATGGATTTAATGCAGTTTTCGCCGCTTAAGCGATTAACCGGGTTATTCGCGGTCGCTTCCTGCAAAGGCCTGAATTGATACGATATAAACTGGAAAAACAACCGCTGTATTCATGAAAAACCCTTTATTAAATACTCCATCGGGCGCACCCAGGGCTCGTTCTATTCCAGTACCCTTTGAAGGCGAGCCTGGACCCTGTAATGCAATCACCGATGTCAAGGGTGTAAAAGTCGGCTATACCACGTTAATTGAAGGCGAAGGCCCGCTGGTCGTCGGCAAGGGGCCAATTCGAACTGGTGTCACTGCAATATTACCCCGACCCCACGCAGACCTGGCCCGGCCTGCATTTGCCGGATATTACTCGTTCAATGGTAATGGCGAATTGAGCGGGATGCACTGGATCGAGGAAGCCGGAGAATTGCTCTGGCCAATTACACTGACTAATACCCATTCCTGTGGTCTAGCCAGAGACGCGACGATCAAGTGGGTCTTCGGACAATCCTTTAAACATGCAACCGACTGGTCCTTACCCGTCGCGGGTGAAACCTACGATGGTGACCTGAACGATATCAATGGATTCCATGTTACCGATCAGCATGTATTTGACGCAATTGACGGCGCACAATCTGGTCCAATCGATCAGGGCAGTGTCGGTGGCGGCACCGGAATGATCTGCTACGATTTTAACGCCGGCTCTGGCACCGCCTCGCGACAAATCGAAATAGCAGGAAAGAGCTATACGGTCGGCGTATTTGTACAGGCCAATTTTGGCCGCCGACGCGATCTGGTAATAGCGGGCATACCGGTTGGTCGCCATTTAACCGGTGGCGAGGTGCGTAGCAGAGATATGGGATCAATTATCGCTGTTATCGCAACGGACGCGCCACTGCTTCCGCACCAGTTAAAACGGTTGTCCCGGCGTGCCTGCCTGGGCATCGGCCGCTCAGGTACTATTGGCGGCAATGGCTCGGGTGATATTTTTCTGGCTTTTTCTACTCAGCCTGTCACTGGAGTCGAACAGAATAACCCACTTAACAAAGTAGAATATCTTTCCCAGGGCAGCCTCGATCCAATATTCGCCGCAGTAGTCCAGGCCGTAGATGAAGCCGTCATCGATTCGATCATAACCAATACTGATTTAATCGGGCGCGACGATATTACCGCGGTCGGCATACCGCATGATGGGTTACGAAAATTGCTCAGGAATGCTCGTTAGCGCGCAACTGATTATGCCTTGGCAGGCCTCGTATTGAGATATATCTCGATTAATGCCTACCGGAGTTGCCGATATTTTTGCCTTTGAACCCATGTTCTATGCCGTCGCTATCGGGGCGGTAATTCTTACCGGTATTTCAAAAAGTGGACTTGGTGGTGGACTGGGACAGTTGTCGGTGCCGTTGATGGCGATGTTCATTTCGCCGGTAGCCGCTGCCGCTATCATGCTACCGATCCTCTGCCTCATCGATGTTTTTAATCTATGGGGTTATCGCAAGGACTGGAACCGGGGCGACGTCGCCCTGATGTTGCCCGGCGCCATTATTGGCATTAGTGTCGGTGCGATGACTTACCGTTATGTGGATGATAATGCGATTCGATTACTACTCGGAGTAGTGACCATCATATTTGCCATTTCCTTTTTTCTACAAAGTTCGTCAGAGGGTGTAGGGCGTAAGCCCGGCAAGCTAACCGGCATTATTTGTGGCACCATTTCGGGGTTCACCAGCTTCGTCGCCCATGCTGGCGGCGCACCGGTGAAATTCTATCTGTTGCCGCAAAAATTATCCAAAAAAGTGTTTGTCGGCACCCACGTATTCTTTTTCTTCGTGGTAAACCAGATCAAAATATGGCCCTATTTCTGGCTAGGGCAGTTTTCCACTGAAAACCTCTCAACCAGCCTGGTGCTTGCACCCGTCGTGCCGATAGGCGTGGTCATCGGTTGGTGGCTGATCAAGATAGTACCGATCGAGCAATTCTATCGTATCATCTATATCCTTCTATTTGCTGCCGGTGGGAAGCTGATCTGGGACGGCCTGGTGGGAGGGGCATATCTGTCAATCATTTAGTGCAGGACATTAAACAGGGCAATAATAATCCATCACCCGCAGCGGCATCGCTGGCGCGACATGGAGATTGCATGGCCTTCATGCGACGAGTTGCTTAGTGTCTTAAGATATCGGTTGAGATGAAAATCGATATGCAGCCAAATATAGCAACAGGCCGACGAAGCTCAGACCGATTAACAAAGGCAACACCAGGTCATATCCACCCACACCCCAGATTAGTGAACCAACGAACGGGGCGGATGCGGAACCGACCAGATAAAGTAGTGCCATTGCACCAAATTTGGCACCGAAATTATTGCCGCCCAGAATTTCTCTGGCAATCACCGGACGCACAATACTGACCACCCCATGCGCCGCGCCGAATAAAATAATGAAACCAACCAGCAGCGTCGGTGTTGTCGATGATCCGAATAACAACAGGATTGCAATGCCCACAAGAATAAAACAACTGGTGGTAATTCCCTTCATAGACACATGTCGCTCCGCGGCCATCATCGCCAGTCTCCCGGCGACCTGCATCGGACCGATGAACGATGCGGCTATAACCGCAACATCGGCATCGACCCCACGATCGTAAAGAATCGGAAATAAATGATGTATCGTCACACCGTGAACCAGGGCCAGCAAACCGAAACCGAGTGCCAGCAACCAGAATGCCGGTCTAGTCAGGAAAGCATGCCGATGCGCCACTTCCTCCTGCCGGGGCATGGCGCTCGCTTTGCCATCGCGCTCGACACGATACGCTCCCAGCCACATCAACGGTGCGGCGATAAAAATCAGGATCAGTGCAAATATTTGCACCGCCGTGTTCCAGCCAAAAGCTTCCGACAGCGCATGCGCACCTGGAAAACTGATCGTGC
>CBDUSZ010000298.1:0-3809 GCA_965370015.1 uncultured bacterium
AAAATATCCGCAGGCTCTAATTCACTCTACCAACCCAACGGTACGATTCCATCCTCTGCGGCCGAATAAATTCGGCCCTACAAAACTCACCGATCCCGTCGTCGGGTCGGATTCATTCGACCAACTCAACGGTAGGATCCCATCTTTTGCGGCCGAATAAATTCGGCCCTACAAAACCCACCGATATCCTGTAGGGTCGAATTCATTCGACCAATCCAACGGTACAATCCCAACTCCTGTAAAACCCGCGCTATCAGGAGATGGGCGCCCCAATTATGTCAATTAGCGATATACTGGCAGTATCAAAATACACTTAAACTGGGGAATAAAATGAATGTATTAGTCGATATCTGCGTGGTACCCATTGGGGTTGGTGTCTCGGTGTCAAAATACGTGGTGGAATGCGAAAAGGTCTTTGCCGCGGCCGGTCTCAACCACCAGATGCATTCTTACGGTACTAACGTCGAGGGTGACTGGGACGAGGTGATGGCAGCGATTAAAAAATGTCACGAAACGGTTCACCAGATGGGCGCACCACGCATCAGTACTACAATTCGCATGGGTACCCGTACCGATCGTGATCAGAGCATGCAAGACAAGATTGATAGTGTGAATTCCAAGATGCAATAGAGCTATCCTGAAGTGTGATATTTCAGACCCGGTTAGGGACATTGATGATCCGCTTCAAAAGCGGCTGCAGCCAACGCCGGGGTTTGGCAGAGTCCAGACAGGGAGGTTCGTCGTCAAACTTTTCCAGTAAGTTGATAGTATGCTAATAAGTCGATTTAATAAGAAACAGTAAAAGTTCGGGAATATATCAGTGGACGACATTAGTCTTCTCACATTAGAAACTAAATATAGTGCGACCTCGGGTCGGGTGTTTATCACCGGCACCCAGGCCCTGGTGCGCTTGCCGATGATGCAACGCCAACGAGATTTGGCCAACGGCCTCAATACGGCCGGATATATCTCTGGCTATCGTGGTTCCCCCGTGGGCGGCTATGATACGGCGCTCTGGCAGGCATCGGACCATCTGCAAAAGCATCACATTCAATTTCAGCCTGGGGTCAACGAAGATTTGGCGGCCACGGCGTGTTGGGGGACGCAACAAGTTGGTATCTGGGAGTCCGAAAACGAGCAGGCCAGGTACGATGGTGTGTTCGCCATTTGGTACGGCAAAGGACCCGGCGTTGATCGCTCTGGTGATGCGCTGAAGCATGGCAATCTTGCGGGCACGTCACCCCATGGTGGGGTGCTGGTGTTGGCCGGTGACGACCAGGGGGCGAAGTCTTCGACAACAGCGCATCAATCCGAGCAAGCCCTGGTCGCCGCGATGATGCCGATTTTGTATCCCGCCAGCGTCCAGGAGTATATCGATTATGGCCTGATGGGTTTTGCCATGTCGCGGTTTTCCGGCTGTTGGACTGGCTTTAAGTGTGTCGGCGATATTATCGAAAGTACCGCGTCTATTTCGGTTGACCCAGGCCGACTCGATATCAAGCTGCCGAGTGATTTTGACTTTCCTGAGGATGGTATTCACATTCGTTGGCCGGATGGCCCGCTAGACCAGGAGAAGCGCCTGGTCGGCGTAAAACTAAAAGCGGCGCAAGCGTTTGTTAAAGTGAACAGGTTAGATCGCGTCAGCCATGCGACGTCTAAAAGACGCCTCGGCATTGTTGCCCCTGGTAAAGCCTGGCTCAACCTTTGTCAGGCGTTTGAAGAGCTTGGATTAAGCCAGACGGAGCGCCAGGAATTAGGCATCGGTGTTTTCAAAGTGGCAATGCCGTGGCCGTTGGAGCCTACCTGTATCCGCGCCTGGGCCGAGGGATTCGATGAAATCCTGGTGGTTGAAGAAAAACGCAATCTGATTGAAGACCAGCTGTCTCGCATCCTCTACGACCTGGCAGAAAATTTGCGCCCACGTCTTGTCGGTAAACTCGATGCGCAAGGTAATCTTTTGGTGCCGGACTACGGCGAGCTGAATGGCAGCATCGTTGCACAGGTGATCGCCAGTCGTTTTCTGCACGAGGGCGAGGATAACTGCCTGATCAGCGCCGCCGCGGCGATTAGGGCGCGCACAGCAGACACCAGCAAGCTAGTGGCACCGCCGGAACGATCACCCTGGTTTTGTGCCGGTTGTCCGCATAATTCTTCCACCAGGGTACCGCCGGGCAGCCGTGCAATGGCCGGTATCGGATGTCACACGCTGACGGTTTTTATGGATCGGAGTACCGCTGCTTATACCCATATGGGCGCCGAGGGCGGTACCTGGATCGGTCAGGCACCGTTCACTACCGGCAAACATATTTTTCAGAACCTGGGTGACGGCACTTACTACCATTCCGGTATTTTAGCCATTCGCGCAGCTGTTGCGGCTGGTGTCAATATTACCTACAAGATTCTATTCAATGATGCCGTTGCGCTTACCGGCGGTCAGCCAATGGATGGCGAGCTTTATCCCTGGACCATCTCCAGGCAAATTGCTGCCGAGGGTGTCGGACGTATTGCGGTGGTTAGCGATGAGCCGGATAAATACGCAAAATCTATCGATTGGGCACCGCAGGTCGAAATCTATCATCGCCGTGAGCTTGAGCGTCTGCAACTTGAAATGCGTGAAATGGAAGGCGTCACCGCGATCATTTATGACCAGACTTGCGCCGCCGAAAAACGGCGTCGACGTAAGCGCGGCCTCTATCCTGATCCGCCGCGCCGGGTATTTATCAATGATGCGGTCTGTGAAGGCTGCGGTGATTGTAATACGGCATCAAACTGTGTCGCGGTGCGTCCGCTGGATACCCCGCTGGGACGCAAGCGTGTAATCGATCAATGGTCCTGTAATAAGGATTTCAGCTGCCTGGATGGTTTTTGTCCGAGCTTCGTCACAGTCGAGGGCGGGACGCTGCGAAAATCGCAACCGCCGCCAGCCGATAGCGATAACCCGGCGGCCGGTCTTGCCGACCCTGTGTTGGCCGATATTAGCGGCAGCTATAATATATTGCTCACCGGAATAGGCGGTTCGGGTGTCATTACTGTTGGTGCTAACATCGGCATGGCGGCACATATTGAAGGTAAGGCCTGCTCGGTTTTAGATCAAACTGGCCTGTCGCAGAAAAATGGTGCGGTGATGAGCCACATCGCGATTTCAAATGATACAAACGCGGTACTCGGCACGCGCATCGGTACCGGTATGAGTGATCTAATTATCGGCTTCGACATGGTCGTCGCTGCGGGTAAAGCGTCGATCAATACCATGAATGCGACGCGAACCCGGGCGGTGATTAACAATCATTGGGTACCACTGGCGATTTTTGCCGAACAACCCGATTTGCCGTTGCAATCCGCTGGTTATATGAATGCCATCGAAACGGCACTGGGGAACGCTCAGGCGGATTTCTACGATGCCAGCCAAATGGTTGCCAGACTGTTAGGCGACACGATGTCGACCAATGTGTTTATGCTTGGTTACGCCTATCAGAAGGGATATCTACCGTTAAAGGGATCCTCACTTGAAGCAGCGATAAGACTGAACAATGTTGCAGTTAACGTCAATTTGCGCGCTTTTTCCTGGGGACGGGTGGCAGCAGCACAACCCGATAGACTGGTCGAGCTAACGGGGTCGCTGGAGAAGTGTGCCGAGATAGAATTCGATCTTGATGAATTTATTGCCGATCGTAAAGTGGACCTTGTCGCCTATCAAAATGCAGTCTATGCAGATCGCTATCGGACTACTCTCGATCAGGTTAGGCAGGCGGAGCAAAAAGCCTGCCCGGGTAAGTTTGAATTGAGCGAAGCGGTTGCTCGCTCGTTGT
>CBDUSZ010000299.1:0-3785 GCA_965370015.1 uncultured bacterium
TATCCCCAGGTTGATTCAGCAGATTGAGGCGTTATTGCCTCCGCTGGAAGAAGATTGATTAGAATGGCATCGGAAGTAATCATGGTGTCTCAATGAACAGTAAAGGTTATAAATGGTGAGTGCCTCCGAATTCGTCTGGTTAAAGTTTTCCTTTTGGAGACATAGGTTAATGAGTTTTCGACTGCCGATTCTTGCTGTTTTGCTCGCGATCCTGGCGCCGGGGGCGGTGGGCGCGGTCGTGGAACGGATAGACTCGGATACCCTGGTTCACGAGGTATTTCACCTTGGTCCGGTTAGAAGTTTCGTGGTGCAGCAGGACGGCGAGCTGTTAATCGAGGAGTATCGCAAGGGCAGGCACGCCGGCCTGCCAGGCAATATCAAGTCCGCGTCTAAAAGTATCCTGTCGTTGCTGGTTGGTATCGCGATCGAGCAGGGGCATCTGGATGGGGTGGGCCAAAAAATTGGCGAGTTTTTTCCGGACTATTTCAAGTCTCACCCCGATGCCGAGAAACAGTCAATCACGCTTCAGGATTTGCTCACCATGCGTGCGGGTCTGGAGTCGACCAGTCATGGTAAATATGGGCCCTGGGTGCTGAGCAAAAACTGGGTAGAGTATGTTCTCGCTCTGCCACTGGTAGAAAAGCCAGGTGGCGAGATGGTTTACAGTACCGGGTCTACGCATTTGCTGTCGGTAATTTTGACCCGGGCCACCGGCATGAGCACCCGTGAGTTTGCTAAAAAATACCTGTTCGGCCCGCTGCATATCTCGATTGGTGGCTGGGACCGCGACCCCCAGGGTAACTACATGGGTGGCAATAATCTGGCACTGTCACCCTCGGCCCTGCTAAAGATTGGCACCATGGTGATGAACAAGGGCGTGTACCGGCAAAAACAAATTGTGCCGCATGATTGGATTGATGAGTCGATGCAGATTTATACCCGTAGTGAATTTAATCCTTATGATTACGGCTACCTCTGGTGGCAACGGAAGTTGAATGGCTACACTGTGCATTTCGCCTGGGGTAATGGGGGCCAATACATCTTGATGTTGCCGGCACTGAAGACTGTTGTGGTGATTACCTCCATCAGCGAGATGAAGGCAACCAACAGGGAAAGTCGACGCAAGCTTTTTGATTTTATTGAGAGCAGGTTGATCCGGTATCTGGAGCAGAATTTATAGGAACGGTATATTTGTTGGGGCGAATTTATTCGGCCGCCTGGAAATGGGCCCGTTCTATTGGTCGAATGAATTCAACCCTACAGGGAACGATAGTTTAAATTGACCCAAAAACTGGGCGCATGATATAAGCTGTTATGCTAATTATTTATAGGAGACCCAGCCATGCCTTCCCTTAGCCGCCGCGCAGATAATCTAGGTACCGAAAACGCTTTCGTGGTTTTGGCCGAGGTGAGCCAGTTGGAAAGGCAGGGCAAGGACATTATCTCGTTCTGTATCGGCCAGCCGGATTTCCCCACGCCGGTGAATATCCAGGATGCGGGGATCGAGGCAATTCGCGCAGGTAAACATGGTTACACGCCGTCGGCCGGCATCGTTGAGTTACGCGAGGCCGTGGCCAAAGACATTGGCGGAAGACGCGGTATCATCGTGGATCCGGATGATGTGGTGGTAGCGGCGGGCGCTAAACCATTTATTGCCTATGCCATTTTGTCGGTAACCGATTATGGTACGGGCGATGAAGTGATTTATCCCAACCCTGGCTTTCCGATATATGAATCGCAAATTCGTGCCATGGGGGCGGAGCCAGTACCGATTCATTTACATGAGTCGCGCGGTTTTAACTTTGACCCGAAAGAACTTGAAGCCAAAATCACCGACAAAACTAAATTGCTTATTCTCAATTCTCCGCAAAATCCCACCGGTGGGGTTGTTTCCCGAGAGGAAATGGAGGCGATAGCAGCGATACTGCGTAAGCATCCGCAGGTGTGGATATTTTCTGATGAAGTTTATTCACGCCTGGTGTATGACGGTGAGTTTGTTTCGCTGGCCCAGTTCCCCGACATGCAAGAGCGCACCATTATCTGTGACGGTGCCTCCAAGACCTGGGCGATGACTGGCTGGCGTCTGGGCTTCGCGGCGAATAAAATCCTGGCACCGGTATTTTCGCGTTGGGTAACCAATACCGAATCCTGCGCTTCACAAATTACCCAGTGGGCGGGTGTCGAGGCTATTACCGGGCCTCAGGACGGCGCCATGCTAATGTATAACAGTTTTCAGAAACGCCGTAATCTGATAGTGGATCTGCTCAATCAAGTACCGGGCGTGACCTGTCAAAATCCGGGTGGCGCTTTCTACGTATGGCCAAATATTACCGGGGCTTGCGCGTTAATTGGTGCCGAAGACTCTGAACAATTTCGTGTTCGTTTGTTACATGAAGCCGGTGTAGCGGTATTGTCCGATATCCATTTTGGTTCACGCGTGCCGGATGAAGGCCAGCATATTCGATTCAGTTATGCTGCTTCCAATGAGGCTATCGAGAAAGGTGTAGCACGTATGGCAGATTTCATCCGCGCCAATAGTTAAGGATTAATGAAGCTGCTTCCTGGTCTCCGATAGTTATTGGCCGAATGAATTCGGCCCTACCGGAAAAAGCAGTCAAAAATTGTCATTCCTGCGCAGGAATGACGGGGGTTTTGCTTTTTAGGGTGATTTGGTCCAGGGTAACGGCAAAGCAAATTCCGATTTAATTGCCACCCAGATAGGGTCCCGCCAATAGCAAAACGGCCATGCCGGTGCCGGTAGCAAATACGACATTATTGGTTCGCCACATGATTAATACTACGCATGACATGGCGAGAATTTCACTGGCATTACCTTGCCTGATTGCGGGCGCAAGTATCGCCATGAAGGCACAACCCGGCAGGGCTTCGAGAACCGGTTTTATACCGCCAATATGGCGCAGTTGCAGGCCGATGAAGTAGCCGCTGACCCGGCTCAGGTAGACCACGGAGGCAATTAGTGCAATGGCGATTAGTGTCGACTGTTGGTCAACCATGTGGCAATCGCTCCTGTACTACCGCAGCCATTACGCCGGCCGCCACTGAAAGCAACAGGATCAGGTAATTTGCTGTCTCCAGCTCGAATAACAGCAATGCGACGATGCTCGATACAATCCAGGGAGTTGATCGGGTCTTCGAGCCTTTGATAAACAACATCATCATGGTTGCTATCACCAGCGGTCCGGCAAAGTCGATAGCGCCGAGATCCAGTGTGGCAAAAACACCGGCGATGTTTAAACCCAACCAGGTGGATGATAACCAGCTCACCATAATCGCGACGCCATAGCCGGTGATATAACCAAGCCGGTCAACATTGGCTGCAATCCGGTAACTGGTAACAACACCGGGATCATTAAGCAGGAATAACCAGACGATACGCCGTTTCAAACTATGCCCATCGAAGTGATGTGTCATCGCCATGCCGAGCAGAATATTGCGTGAACTAACCAGCGCCACGGACAGGGCGATGGTGCCGTAAGGCAGAGGCGACTGCCAAAATTCGAGGGCGGCAAACTGAGCCGAGGCGGAAAAAACCGAAGCGCTCATGATCAGTGTGTGCCACTGGCTGAGGTCGGCAGCAGACGCGGCAATGCCGAACATCACGCCGAACATGAATGTCGATATGAAATAATCCGCAGACGAACGAATGCCGAGCAGCAGGCTTTGATAGGTAGACATTGGAGGAACTCGAATCAGATAAGCGAACGCATAGCATATTAGGGCATGGCGATCTCCTTGTCTCCGATAATTCTTAGCCGAATGAATTC
>CBDUSZ010000300.1:0-3761 GCA_965370015.1 uncultured bacterium
AATTAGTTGAACTGATTCACGACGAATTGCGCCGCGTCGGCGCACCAACCGATCTAGTGCAGCATTTACCGCTTCCGATCAACAAGGCCGAATCCTACGAACTCATGCGTCAGGTCGATTTGATCGTCGCCACCGGGTCCGCAAACAATGTCCGGGCCTGTTACGAAAGCGGTACTCCGGCGGTTGGTGTCGGTACCGGCAACGTTCCGGTGATAGTCGATGATAGCGCCGATCTCAGCGATGCAGCGGCGAAAATAGCGGCATCGAAAACCTTCGACAATGCGACCAGCTGCTCATCAGAAAATAGCCTCGTCATAGTCGATAGTGTTTACGACGACATGCTTGCTGCCCTGCACCAACAAGGTGGGCGCTTATTGAATCCACAAGAGAAGGATCAATTGCAAAGTAGTCTCTGGGTCGACGGCCATTTAAATCGCGAACTAATCGCGCAAACCGCTAATAGAATCTGCGAGATCACGGGTCTGACTCGTGATGGCCTGGAGGATGCCGGGTTTCTGATGGTCGAAGAAACCGGTATTGGCCCGGATTATCCTTATTCGGATGAAAAACTCAGTCCGGTTTTAACTATTTATCGCGCTGCAGATTTTGACCAGGCATTCCAGATTGTCAGTCGCATTCTGGATTACAAGGGCAAAGGCCATTCGGTTGGTATCCACACTGATAATGACGAGCACATCATGCGCCTCGGACTCGAAATGGATACCTGCCGGGTCATCGTCAACCAGGCGCATTGCTTCGCCACCGGGGGCAGTTTTGACAATGGCCTGCCTTTTTCATTGTCGATGGGCTGTGGCTCCTGGGGCGGCAATAGCATACCGGACAATATGAATTATCGGCATTTTCTCAATACCACCCGTATCGCCCGCACCATCCCAAAAAACGAACCGTCAAAAGCGGATATATTCAGCGAGTTTTGGCATAAATACGGCCTCGATGGCATGTCTTCTTCCGAGTAAACAATGCAATGACAACCGTCCAATCCATTATCAATGTTAAAGCCAGCACGCGGGCGGACTCGACCTTTTTAATCTCTCCCGAAATCAGCAATGAGCTAAGCTATTCGGGTCTGCAACAAGCGGCGCAGAACATTGGGCAATACCTGGCAGCACTGGGACTTGCGAAAGGCGACAAGGTTGCGTTTTTAATGAGCAACGGTCTTTGGAGCGTAAAAATCTTCCTCGGAACCATGTACAGTGGTCGTGTCATTGTGCCGCTAAATGCCGTCTGTGGAGATGATCAATTACGTTATGTCATCGAACATTGCGATGCCAGGGTAATATTCGTTGAGGAAGACTATCGGCAAAAATACAGCGCCGTATTTGCAGACCTGTCGCCCCAGATTCAGATAATACCGACTTGCCGGGATAACGGCCCGCAGTGGCCAGTCACACTTGCAGCAACAGAACAAATGGAAGCACCCGTGCTGACGCAGGAAGACGAAGCCCTGTTGATTTATACCTCAGGTACGACAGGTCGTCCCAAGGGTGTTGTTCTGACGCACAGGGCAGTGATTGCCGGTGGCAACAATACTGCGGCGGCACATCAGTTGCATACCGGAGACCGTGCGCTGTGTGTACTACAGCTTTATCACATCAACGGCGAAATGGTTACCGTGATGGGGCCGCTGGTTAGCGGTGGCAGCGTGGTGATGCCTTACAAGTTTAGTACAGGTGATTTCTGGTCACTCATCGACACGTGGAAATGCACCTGGTTTAGTGTAGTGCCAACGATAATTGCCTACCTGCTCGAAGCGGCAGAGCGCCTCGACGAGCCTACCTGTATCGCGCAGGACCGTCCTCAATTACGCTTTGGACGATCCGCCTCAGCCCCATTATCGCCAGGCATGCATCGACAGTTCGAAGCACAATTTGCGGTCGCAGTCATCGAGACCATGGGTTTGAGCGAAACCGCGGCCCAGATTCTTTCTAATCCTATGCCACCCGCTCTGCCCAGGTATGGCTCGCCTGGAATCGCTTTTGGCAACGAGGCGATGATAATCGACAAACAGGGCAAAGAAGCGATCCGAGGTGAGCCGGGTGAACTGATGATCCGTGGCGACAACGTCATGAAAGAATATTACAAAAACCCCGAAGCCACCGCTGAGGCGCTTAGAGCAGATGGCTGGTTGCATACCGGCGATCTTGCCTACGAAGACGACGATGGTTACTTTTTCATCACCGGGCGCCTCAAGGAAATCATCATCAAGGGGGGTGAAAATATTGCCCCGCGCGAAATCGACGAAGTGCTATACCAGCACAGCGCGGTGCTTGAAGCAGCCGCATTTCCAATTCCAGACCACAATTACGGTCAGGAAATACTCGCCTGTGTCGCACTCAAACCCGGTGCCAGTTGTTCCGCAGCTGAACTTGAAGATTTTTGCGTGGAAAAGCTGGGCAGATTCAAGGCGCCCAAATCGATATCGTTCATGGATGAATTACCGAAAGGACCTTCAGGCAAGATTCAACGCCTGAAACTCGCCGATGCCGCGGTCAAAAATCTTCCGTAAAAGGGGACGGAGGGAATGGAATTGCAGCAAGCCAAAAGCTAGACCTGCCCCGTTCTTGCTGCAAAAACTTGGATGCATTCTGCTAGGCGTTAAAGCATGTTCTCAACCAGTCCTTGAAAGCTTCGACTTCAGGCTGGATCTCTTTAGCCATATTTTTTCCAACGAGGAAGTGAGAGTGGTTTAGCGGAACCCGTTCACCAACACATTTGATTGGGCGGCCCGTTTCAATCGCATTTGTTGCAAAGCGTTCAAGAACGATCGCACATCCCAGATCACATGAAACCAGTTCACAGGCCGCGACAAATGTGTCTACCTGCAGGCGCGTTGACCGGACATCGTGTTGTAGGTCAAATTCTGCCAGATAGCGTGACCAGTGATCGTCAAAACCCAGAATATGAATTGGGTGCATACGACTCAGGTCGTCGACAGATTTTACGGTTTCAGACGTGTTGGGCCCGCAGATCGGTACTAAAAATTCTTCTGACAGCTTTTCCAGGTGGTTACTAGTTCGACCATTGGGTGCAAGCACGATATCGACATCAACATTCTGTGTATCAATCGCATCCATCCAGATTGCGGTGACAAACTTGATTCCGGTGCCCGGATACTGTTGCTGAAAATCACCCAGTCTTGGTGCAAGCCAGACAATCAATGCCATCGAAGCCCGAACAATAATCGTGGTTGTATGGTCTGGCCCAAACAATCCGTTGGTGCAAAGGTTCAGCGCCAAAAGCGATTCCCGAACCGATGGCAAATACGCTTTTCCGATTTCCGTGAGCTTCAGGCTTTTGGGTTTACGGATGAATAATTTATGGCCGAGCTTGGTCTCCAGCGACTTGATCTGCAGGCTGACTGCCGTCTGTGTAAGGCCCAATTCCTTACTCGCTGCGGTAAAGCTTAAATACCGGGCCGTCGCTTCAAACGTGCGCAGCCAGTTCAGATTGAGGTTTCGATTCATTCAATATCCCATAAGTATTTTATGTTCATGGAGCATAATTATTTCGTTATTCTTTGTCAAAATCCACTGTCATACTATCAACAACTGATTTATCAACAATATTGCCTCGTTTTCCTTACAACCTTGAGGCAGCCGTTTTGCAGGGGATAACATGACCATCGACACTTTCAGCGATTATTCGGATATGGCTTTAAACCTGGTTGATCTCGTTCAGGGTGAAAGCGCAGCGTTTCTGCTGCGCGGCCAGCAGCATATAGAGCCGCATGGATGGTGTAG
>CBDUSZ010000301.1:0-3737 GCA_965370015.1 uncultured bacterium
ACCCCGGCTATCATACGACTGGTGTCATACACCCAGAGCGTGGGGCCAAGTCCAAGGGTTCGGGCGAGATCTTCGAACCCGGCATTTTGCAAGATCGCAAAGGAGTTTCGTGAAAGGACTTCTAGCACCACTACAACAATGAGCGGCACCATGAGCAGGGCAATAATCTGGCCTACCCGGTAATTGATTACGTCAATAGCTGCCGTAATAGGGCGTTGCCAGGGCGTCATATCTTCTGGCGTTTCACCCGGGGCCTCGGCACGACGCTCCGCAATTAGTTCATCCGCAATCTCAAGATCTTCTGGATTGACCTCATCTACAGCCATGCCCATTATCCCCTATAATGTTTGTGCCCATTTTGGGCTCTTATTATTTAAACAGGGCCATGCCCTTATAGAAACTTCGAAGCGAGGCCTTGACGGGCCTCGCAACGAAGTCTTTTTTTACTTGAGTGTATCTGCGTGTGCGCGACCCAAACTTGCGTTCGAAGTCTGTGCACCCGCCCAGAATGGTACTACGATGTCGGCGAAATCCTTTTGCGACTGCCACACTTCTGCGAAGAACTCGTTTTCATCCGCAGCGGCTTGTAGCGACTTTTTAGCGGCCGCCATGTACTCTGTGAAGTAATCCGCTGGAGTATCTTCCAGGATAACACCCTGATTATCCGTCAGGTCTTTCAGCGCCTTACCGTTCTCATAGATTCGGTAGGACATGGATTTTGACAGAGACGCGTTTGCCGCCACTTCCAGTGCTTTCTGCTCAAGCGCGCTCAGCGACTTGTAGAAATCGCCATTCACATACATGTCTGCGTTCACGACTACCTGGTGCAGACCCTGGAGGTAGTAGTGCTTTAGCACTTTCTGGAAACCAAAGACGGAGTCTGGCTTGGGGCAGCACCACTCGGCTGCGTCGATCGTGCCTTTCTCAAGCGCTGGCAGGATGTCGCCGCCGCCCATAGCAACCGCTGGAACACCGATTTCAGCGTATGCGGCACCAACCATGCCCGGAGGTGCACGGAAGCGTAATTTACGGAAGTCATCCATCGACTTGATCGGCTTAGGGAACCAGCCGAGTGCCTCAGGGCCCACTGGCTGCAGCATGAATCCTTTGATGTTCACGCCCATTTCATCCCACAGGCGGTCATACAGCTCCTTGCCACCACCGTACTGGAACCAGCTCAGGAACGCGATGTTATCGAGACCTACACCGGCACCCGCTATAGGCGCGCCGAACAGGTTAGCCGCAACGTGCTTGCCACCCCAATAATGTGTCCAGGCAAAGCCACCTTCAACGAGCCCCGCGTCAACGGCATCAATGATGTCTCGTGGCCCAACAACAGCACCTGCCGGCAGAACTTCGATGGTGAGCGATCCATTGGTCAGCGCTGCGACGTCCTTACCGAACTCCTTCAACATAACGACTTCGTCAGCTGAGCTGGGTAGTACCGACTGTATACGCAAGACCTTGCCAGCCGCCATGGCAGACGATGCCATGAGTGCCAGGGCTACTGCACTTATCAGATTGAAACGTTTTAACATTTTCTTCTCTCCTGCTTTAGATTTAGCTGCGTTATTACAGCCAGTTTAGTTATAAAACCCCTGACAATAATCAGAATTGATCAGAGGGTGGCGGTTGATAACTGGAGTTAACACCCGAATCTCAATATCAGCAACTAAGAATTAACCTCACCATTATTATTGTTTATATTTAGTAAAATGGTACTTTCAGTCTCATTTTGGCAAATTAATTCATACATTGCAACGTGATTCTGAATTTTATAACGGCAGCACAAACTTGCACCCCGCATCCTCTCAGAGAAATCCCGGCGCCCACAATCACTACCAACTTCATGCCTTATCATGCGCTTTCGTACAGTCGTGTGAGCACGAATTCGCGGTGTCCCAGGGCCTCTGCGGCCGTCAGACGCCCGTTGGCGGTACGAAACATCATGTCCAACAGTTGATCGCCAGCTTCACCCGGCGTCATTTCCTTACGCAATAGCCCGCTAACGTCGACATCGACGTGTTCACTCATGGTGCGAACCGTTCGCGGATTGGCGCAGAGTTTGATGACCGGAAGTATCGGGTTTCCGATAATATTGCCCTGCCCTGTCGGAAAGAAATGGACCACGTATCCGGCTGCCGCCGCCAGGGTGACCATTTCCGCGGCCGCTGACGAAGAATCCATAAACCAGAGACCGGGGCCTGTCGGCGCCTCAGCTTTATCCAGCACCCCGTCCACCAGGCATTCTTTGCCAATCTTCTGTATATTGCCGAGCGCCTTTTCCTCGATGGTAGTTAATCCACCCTCGATGTTTCCCTTGGTAGGCTGCGAATCGGAAAGATCGGAAGTCTTGAAGCGGTCGATCAGGTCCTGGTAACGATTGAACATGAACATGAAACGCTCACGGACTTCATCGTTCCTGCAACGCGCGGCCACCAGATGTTCGCCGCCAGTGATTTCGGAAGTTTCACCAAACAGCAGCGTGGCTCCGTGTGGATAAAGCTTGTCGAACGCGTTTCCGACTGTAGGGTTTGATCCGCAGCCAGAGGTGGTATCGGACTCCCCACATTTTGTAGACACCCAAAGCTCGCTGACAGGCGCCTCTTCGCGAACTAGCTCAGAAGCCCACTGAAGATACTCCCGGGCAACTTTGGACGCCTCCATAATAGTTTCATGGTCGCCGTGTTGTTCTATGCCGAAACCGGTCACCGGCTTCCCGGTAGCCGCGATGCCTTCAACGATTTTCTGAGTCCAACCGTTTTCGATGCCTATTACTACTACGGCAGCGACGTTCGGGTTCGCGCCAGTGCCGATCAGGGTGCGGAAGTGCAATTCCAGGTCTTCGCCGAATTGAAGCCTGCCATAGGGATGGGGTAAGGCCATGGTACCCGGAATATTATTGGCGACCGCTTCGCATGCCGCGTTCGAAAGGTCATCTACCGGCAGGATAATGACATGATTACGAACTCCGACCCGGCCGTTTTCGCGCCGGTATCCCGAAAAGCTAGCCGTACTTAAATCTTGGGGCATTATGTTTGTTCTCCGAAAGGGAATTGTTGATTTAACGTTATGGAGCAATTACCAGCGTTTGGTCTTGATATTGTGAACATGGGCGTGCTCACCGGTGCCAATGTCCGCCACCACCTTACCGATATCGGTGCTGTATTTGATCACGGTGTCGCCCTGTTTCATCGGCTTGATGGCAAACTTGTGGCCGATCGGTATATCGCTGGCCGCCTTAAATTTTATTTCTAAATCCTGGTCCATAACCCAGCCGGAAATCTCATCTCCTGCCTGTACGCCTTCAACCACGATAACGCCGACGCTATCCCCTTCGTCATGCACTACAAAATCTATCATTTAATTCTCCAAAACTTTTGAAACCGCGAGCAAAATTATTCTTACTAAAGTCACTTTACATTAAACCATACGGATATTCAATTAGTCTTATATAAGACCAGTTGAATATCCGGAAACAATTCTTTATCATAGTCCTATACAAGACATATAATCCGGCCATAAAAACATAACAGATGCCTGGACGACCAAGCGAATTATGATTCGTCCAGTCCTAAACGAGGATAGAAATTTACATGCTAGAAACCGGAAAGGGCGCTATATCGCTCTATATGCAAATAAAAGAACTCCTCACCGCAAAGATTGTCAAAGGGGACTGGTCGCCGGGTAATATCATTCCCAGCGAAATAAACCTGGCAAGGGAATTTGGCGTAAGC
>CBDUSZ010000302.1:0-3677 GCA_965370015.1 uncultured bacterium
AAGAGACTGGTCAAATTTATTCTGGACAGCAGTGTTCCGAGGGCACCAAAAGTAGGCGCTTTAGGCGAGGAAGTACCGCGTGGAGAACCGGAGCGTATATAAAATACGTCAGGAAAGCTGGCCCTAGCGAAGCTGCTTTGGGTCTTTGAGCACGGTATTAACGCGGTCATCGGGGAAAAAGTACATTCATTTGAGCACCCTACATGTTGCGTCGATATTGCCCGCCTACCTCAAACAACGCATTGGTAATTTCACCCAGTGAACAATACCGTACCGCGTGTACTAATTCTTCGAAGATATTGTCATTATTGATAGACGCCAGCCGCACTCGCTCAAGTGCAGCGGATGAGTCATTAGCATGCATCGCCTGAAACTCGCGTAGCCGGCTAATCTGATTTTGTTTCTGGGCTTCGCTGGAGCGCGCGAGTTCGATTTCGTAATCTTTGCCACCCTCTGGATTCAGAAAGGTGTTTACCCCCACAATCGGCAAAGTGCCATCGTGTTTGCGGTGCTCGTAGAGCATCGACTCATCCTGGATTTTACCGCGCTGGTAACCGGTTTCCATCGCACCGAGGACGCCGCCTCGCTCCGATATGCGCTCGAATTCCTCTAGCACCGCTTCCTCGACTAAATCGGTCAGCTGCTCGATGATAAACGCGCCCTGATTCGGATTCTGGTTTTTACTCAGGCCCCATTCCTGGTTGATAATCAACTGTATTGCGAGTGCACGTCGCACCGAATCGCCGGTTGGCGTGGTAATCGCCTCATCGAAAGCGTTGGTATGCAGGCTGTTACAATTATCATATACCGCGATCAGTGCCTGCAGGGTAGTGCGAATATCGTTGAAGTCCATTTCCTGTGCGTGCAAAGATCGCCCGGAAGTCTGGATATGGTATTTCAGTTTCTCGCTGCGCTCATTGGCGCCATATTTAAAACGCATCGCGGTGGCCCAGATACGGCGTGCGACGCGACCCATGACGGTATATTCAGGGTCCATGCCATTGCTGAAAAAGAAAGACAGGTTCGGTGCAAAGTCATCGATATGCATGCCTCGTGCGAGGTAGGCTTCTACAA
Organism: uncultured bacterium; assembly: GCA_965370015.1. Lineage (GTDB taxonomy): Bacteria > Pseudomonadota > Gammaproteobacteria. The sequence goes on from CBDUSZ010000302.1 coordinate 1,075, forward strand.
AGGTAAAGCCATTGGCGAGGGTGAACGCGAGCTGTGAGATCGGATTCGCGCCTGCCTCGGCGATGTGGTATCCGGAAATCGATACCGAGTAAAAATTGCGGATCTTGTGGTCGATGAAATATTGCTGGATATCGCCCATCATCTTGAGCGCAAATTCGGTGGAGAAAATACAGGTGTTTTGTCCCTGATCTTCCTTGAGGATATCCGCCTGTACCGTGCCACGAATATTTTCCAGCGCCCAGCTGCGAGTGGCTTCGATTTCCTCATCATTAGCTGCACGTTGATTGTCGATTTCGAACTTCGCGAGTTGCTGTTCGATCGCGGTATTCAGGTACATCGCCAGAATGATCGGTGCCGGTCCATTGATAGTCATAGATACCGAGGTCGAAGGACTGCAGAGATCAAAGCCGTCGTACAGTACTTTCATATCTTCAAGCGTGGCGATTGATACGCCTGAATTACCGACCTTGCCATAGATATCCGGGCGTTCATCGGGATCGCAACCGTACAGGGTGACCGAATCAAACGCAGTCGAAAGGCGTTTTGCCGCTGAGTGTTCCGACAGTTTTTTGAAACGTTCATTGGTGCTGAAGGCATCGCCCTCACCGGCAAACATCCTGGTCGGATCCTCGCCCTCGCGTTTGAAAGCAAACACCCCGGCGGTGTAGGGAAAGCTACCAGGCAGGTTTTCCAGCAATAACCATTTCAGTAGTTCACCCTGGTCATCATAGGCGGGTAATGCAACCCTGGGAATTTCCAGGCCAGACATTGTGCTAAATTTAAGGTTGGTGCGGATTTCACGGTCGCGAATTTTCACTACATACTCGTCACCGCTATAACTTTGTTTAATCTCCGGCCAGTGTTCGAGCAGTTTGATCGAGCGTTGATTGAGCAATTTTTGGCGGATTTCGATCAGACTGTCCAGTGCATCGGCAGTATCTGTTTGCTGGGTGTCGCGCAGCATTCCTTTCGAGGCGATGAGTTGTTGTCTTTCGCGAGCAATCGTCGCTTGCTGTTGCGCTGCGGCCTTGTACTCGCGCATGGTGCTGGCAATTTCGGCAAGGTAACGCGAACGATCGGGTGGCACGATGACAGTTTTCCCGCTAGCTTTTCTTATCTTTACCTCGGGTAACCGGTTATCGATGGTTTTCAGGCCCAGCCCCTGCAGTAGCGATAAAATTTGCTGATAAACCGCGGTCACACCATCGTCATTGAAACGTGAGGCAATAGTTCCAAATACCGGCATCTCGTCATAAGATCGCGCGAAAGCCTGGTGATTTCGCTGTACCTGTTTACACACATCCCGGTAGGCATCCTCGGCACCCTTGCGGTCAAACTTGTTGATCACGACGATGTCGGCAAAATCGAGCATATCGATTTTTTCCAGCTGACTTTGTGCGCCAAACTCCGGCGTCATGACGTAAAGCGAAGCATCGACCAGCGGTACAATTGCGGCATCGCCCTGACCGATACCCGGGGTTTCAACGATGATGAAATCGAAACTACAGAGTTTACAGGCATTCACGATATCGGCGACTATCTGTGGAATTTCGCCCACCGAATCGCGTGTCGCGATTGAACGCATGTAAATATTCGGGTGATTGATGGCATTCATGCGAATGCGGTCGCCGAGCAGAGCCCCCCCGGTTTTACGCCGCGTCGGGTCTACCGCGATAATCGCGATTTTCAGTTTATCCTGCTGCCCGAGTCGAAAACGGAGAATGATTTCATCGCTAAGAGACGACTTGCCCGAGCCACCGGTGCCGGTGATGCCGAGTACCGGAACGGGGGTTTCCAGTGCTTTCGCAGACTGATTGATTTGTTCGCGCAGGTTGGCTGACAGGGTATCGTTTTGCAGTGCGCTGATCAGGCTTGAGAGAGCATTCAAATCGTGATTTTTCAGGGGATCGAGCGATGTGGGTGCCTGTGCGGATGGGTCGAAATCGCAGCGTTTGATCATGTCGGAGATCATTCCCTGCAACCCCATTTTCTGGCCGTCCTCGGGGGTATATATGCGCGACACACCGTAGGCCTGCAGTTCCTCGACTTCGGCAGCAATGATCACTCCGCCGCCGCCGGCAAAAATACGAATTTCAGCTCGGCCTCGTTGCTTCAGCATGTCCACCATGTATTTCAGGTATTCGACGTGGCCGCCCTGGTAAGAACTGATTGCGATTGCGTGTGCGTCTTCCTGAATGGCGGCATCGACGATTTCTTCAACCGAGCGATTATGCCCGAGATGAATGACCTCGGTCCCGCAAGACTGCAGAATCCGGCGCATGATGTTGATCGCCACGTCATGGCCGTCAAACAGGCTGGCGGCGGTCACCACGCGGATTTTCTGATTGCCTTTCACGGCGGTGTTTAAATCGAGAATTTTAGATTGTGGCTTGCCCATGTCGAATCGCTTCTCACGCACTAATTAAGCGCCTGAACCGGTTGTCTAAACCCGCCAGGCGCTTAATTTTTGTTGCATTGTGGATCGCCTTAGACTACCTTACGTTTACGTTAACGTCAATTAGAATTATGTACAGGGATGTACGGTATACCGATTTTGCATCGTTACAGGGAAGTAACTTATTAGAGCAGTGCAGGAGCAACTG
>CBDUSZ010000303.1:0-3636 GCA_965370015.1 uncultured bacterium
CCATGGCAACGTGGTTCCAATGAGAACACCAATCGGTTGCTGAGGCAGTATCTCCCCAGAGGAACCGATTTATCGCTACACTCCCAGGCAGGGCTCAATGCAATTGCTCGTCAGCTAAATGAACGGCCCCGTAAAACTTTAGAATATGAGACACCGGCAGAGAGATTTAACGCATGTGTTGCAGCGACCGATTGAACTCACAGCACTAACCGGACTTACGCAAATTTTGCTGTATAAATCATGAAATTCGGGAATATACATACTCCGTCTATCGCTGTTAACAAGGTAGGTTAATTTCGCACACCGGCTCACAAATACAAACCGAGGAAGACGAGAGTCAGGCTCTATGAAATTGATTAAATGAGGAATGTCTTTATACTTTCTGCATTTCATGAATTTTCGAATGGCAATACGAAGCGCAGTGGCTGGATTATTTAAGAATAAAATTGGCCCACCAGAAGGCCTTTTAATAATGGGGTTTCATTAACCGTTTTGAATTCCGATAATCAATTAGAACGCAAACTGGTAGCCATCTTCTATGGTGACGTCGCCGGTTACAGCAGGCTTACTGGCCAGGACGAAGAGGGTACGCATCGCATACTGAGTAGTTACCTAGATGCTATAACCGATACCATCGAACATCACAATGGCAAGGTCGTGCACTTTGCCGGCGACGCAGTACTTGCCGATTTCTCCACAGTGAAGGACGCACTCAGTTGTGCGGTCGATGCGCAGCAAGATATTAAAAATCGTAACCAAGATTTTAGTGACGATAAGAAACTGGAATTTCGGATCGGAGTTAATCTTGGTGATGTAATAGTAGACCGTAACGATATTTACGGTGATGGCGTCAATATTGCCGCACGCTTGGAAAGTCTGGCCGATTCTGGCGGGGTGTGCATTTCGGGTGCAGTCTACGATGCCATACGCGGGAAATTAGAGCTCGACTATGAATTCCTTGGCGAGCAGCGGGTCAAGAACATCGCGGAACCAGTAAGAGCTTATCGCGTGATAATCGAGTCAACTCAACTCGATGTCCCCACTCCGCCGGTCGCCGCCACCGATCTACCTGACAGACCTTCGATCGCTGTTTTGCCATTCACAAACATGAGTGGCGACCCTGAGCAGGAATATTTTAGTGACGGTATATCCGAAGATATTATTACGGATTTATCGAAAGTTTCAGGCCTGTTCGTTATTTCTCGAAATTCATCCTTTGTCTACAAGGGAAAATCAGTCAATGTACAACAGGTGGGTCGAGATCTGGGTGTGCGCTATGTGCTTGAGGGCAGCGTCCGCAAAGCGGGTAACAAAGTTCGTATCACCTCGCAGTTAATTGACAGCAACACGAACGGCCACGTATGGGCTGATCGCTTTGATCGTGATCTTGAAGATATATTCGCAGTTCAGGACGAAGTTACCCAGAAGATAGTGTCAGCTTTGCAAGTTAAGTTGACTCAGGCTGAGCGGGAGCGTTTGACCCATCGTGGCACAAATAATCTCGACGCTTACGATTACTTGTTGAGAGGCAAAGAGTATTACCTGAGATTTACCAGGGAGGCTAACCAGCAGGCGCGTCAACTTTACGAAAATGCCGTAGAGCTCGACCCCAACTATGCCACAGCACTGGCAGAACTGGCACGTGTTTGTGTGCAGGCGCGTAATCATGGTTGGACCGAGAACCTGATGGAGCCACTCAAGCAGGCGTCAGCTTTCGCTGAAAGAGCCGTGGAGTTAAATGACTCCTTACCCCAGGCCCATGTAGTGCTAGGATTTATCAACATGTGGAAACAGGACCACGAAGCAGCGATTACCGAGGTTAATCAAGGTTTGGCGCTCGATCCAAACCACGCAGAAGGTCACATGTATCAGGCAATAATACTGGGTTTCGCAGGGCAGCCGGAAGAAAGCATGGAATCGGTCGAAAAATCAATTCATCTCAATCCAGGATCACCATTTTGGTATCTATTCGCACAGGGTAACGCATATTTTTCAATGGAGCGTTATCCTGAGGCGATAGCTGCCAGCATAAAAGCTGCAATTATCAACCCTAATTTCATATTTGCACATCTGCTTTTGCTGGCATGCTATAGCAATGTAGGAAACCAGGAGGAGTGCGAGGCCGAATTGAAAGAGTGCCTGGCGAGAATGCCAGACCTCACCGTATCCTGGGCACAGGAAGTCATGCCTTACAAGGATCGTGATGTGCTCACCCGTTTTATCAATAATTTACAGCAGGCAGGTTTAAGGGAGTAAATTGTAAACCAGTTTACTCCTTGAAAAACGGTAGGTAGGCCTCGGTTTTAAATTTGCGAACTACCGCTTTGGGTCGAAAGTACGCATTCGGATAATCGGCTTATAGGTCTCTGATCGGCACTTAAAGGACAATAAAGCTAAGCGATCACAAGTAAATAGTGCAGGGAATTATAATGGATAATCGCCGTGTGGCGATATGAAGTAAAAAAATTCCTGCTGAGAAATGAATGTATTATGAATAAATCATGTTCAGGCATGCCTTTTTAATCCTTATTATCCCTATGACTGGTGCTTGCGTCAGTGTTGTCAGCATCGATATCGACGATAGTGTCAGCTTTAGGAATATCGAAGCGTCCTTTCCTCTCTCGGATGGTAATCCCGGTCGAATCAGGATTCGGGGTTCAGATGTAAACGGTGAGCTCAATCAATTCGTTGACTCAAGTGAACGAATTCAAATCGACGACACTATTATTTTCGGACCTACTGATGTCGGTGGTGAAATCAATCTGACCTATTTCTCAATTGCTTATAGTTGGGATAAAATCGATGGAGAGCTCTATCCCGGAGCAGTGCGAACTAGTTTTTATATTGGTTTAGCACGGACGTATTTTGATTTGATAGTCGAGAACGCAGGCACGGCCTTTCAAACGGACGATGATACGACAGAGCTCTATCTACAGTATGGCTTGTATAATGCAGTATCAAATTCGTTGGAAATCGGCTTAACCTGGGCTTTAAGTATCGGACGCGATTTGTCTGGTATAAATGAGATAGACCTCAAACTGGATTACGAATTCTTCAAACAATTAAAAATTACCGGTGGATATCGTTGGTTTGATTATGCTTATGGATTAAAGGAGGGCGAATCCAATATTGAGGTGGATTTCAGAGGGCCGTTCATCGGTCTTAATATGCCCTTCTAAGTATTGCACAAGCAACAGAAATTATGTCGTAAAGATTTTAAGGGAACTATAAAAGCGCGGTCGGTATGAAATACTGGTTGTAGATTTATTATATTTTCAAGCGTCTGAACTGGGATGCGGGTTCAGCCGGTCGCTACAACACATGCGTTAAATCTCTCTGCCGGTGTCTCATGCTTTAAGGTTTTACGAGGCCGTTGATTAAGTTGTCGAGCTACGGCATTGAGTTTTGCCTGAGAGTGATCTGGTGTTGATGAAACAAGGCGCCGAGCATTATTCGCATACCAAACCAGGCTGCGTGACTGTGGACTATATCGAGACGACAGAGGAAGAATTTTAGTTCCGCTTACAAGTAAGACCTAAAGCCCCTCGTATCCCTGCAACACATTCACGGCATTGATGCCTATTTTCTCGACCGCATAGCCGCCTTCCATGACAAACAGGGTAGGTAACTTGAGCC